>JAFOIV010000025.1 GCA_017420535.1 Eubacterium sp.
AGATTAAAATCATCTACAGCCCTAAGTCCTCCGAACTGTATCGAAAGATTTGAAACTTCAAGGAGTGCCATATTATTCAACCTCCTTTTCTTTTTTCTTGAATGGATTGTGCTTTTCTATAAAAGCTCTTGATTTTGGATTCCAGTTGATGATCATCATAGCAATCATTATGACTGCATAGATAAGCATTCTGTAATTACCAATAAATCTAAGAACTTCCGGAATAAGAGTAAGCACAACAGCAGCAATGATAGAACCTCTTGTTGATCCGATTCCACCAAGTACTACATATACAAGGATCATGATCGACATGTTATAACCGAATCTCTCAGACTTGGCCTGAAGGATTGTTGAATTATGCGCATAAAGAGCACCTGCGCCCCCTGCTATAGCAGCTGAGATAGTAAATGCCAGCATCTTATATTTTGTTACATTTATACCTAAAGATTCAGAAGCGATACGATTATCTCTTATAGACATTATTGCTCTTCCGCTTCTTGAATTTGTAAGATTAAGTGTAACTATAACTGCTAAAAGAAGGATTATAAATCCCGATGTAAATGTAGCCGAAACAGGAATTCCCGTGATTCCCTGAGGACCATTTAACATCTTATCCTTTATCTCTGAAGATTTTGAAATATTCAGAGTTATCATGAAGCTTCCGCTCTCTGTACGCCCAATATAAAGAGCGCCTATGATATTTTTAATGATCTCACCAAAAGCTAAAGTTACAATGGCAAGATAGTCACCATGAAGTCTTAAAACCGGAATACCAATGAGGAATCCTAATAAAGCCGCAAATACAGCTCCGATAATCACTGCAATGATAAATCTTGGGGCCATTGGAAGTGCATCCGCCATTATTTTTGAAAAATAAGCTGAAGAAAATGCTCCAATGCACATAAATCCTGCATGTCCAAGAGAAAGATCTCCTAGAATACCTACTATAAGGTTAAGGGATACGGCCATGGTTGAATAAACACAAAATGGTACCAAAAGTCCACCAATATGATTATTTATAAGACCTGCACCATTACAGATCATAACTGCCACATATACTACTACAAGACCAAGGATAGTAATAAGATTATTCTTTGTCGTTTTATTTTTTAATAATTTACCCATCTTACCACCTCCTAAACCTTTTCCTGAACAACCTTGCCCATGAGGCCTGTAGGTTTTACTAAAAGAACAATGATAAGAACACTGAATACAATGGCATCTGAAAGCTGTGATGAAATATAAGTCTTACTTAAGTTTTCAATAATGCCCAGCAACAGTCCACCTATCATAGCCCCCGGCACTGAACCTATACCACCAAGTACCGCTGCTACAAAGGCTTTGATACCAGGCATAGCGCCAGTATATGGATAAAGCTGAGGATAAGCTGAACAAAGAAGCACACCTGCTATCCCGGCCATAGCTGAACCTATAGCAAAAGTAAGAGAAATGATACCATTTACGCTGATACCCATAAGAGAAGCTGCATCTTTATCCTGAGCCACCGCCAGCATTGCCTGACCAGGTTTTGTTTTATTGATAAAAAATTGAAGGAAAAGAACAAGAATGATACTGATTCCAATACTGAGTAATGTAGTTCCAGGTATTGTAAATTCGCCTATCTTGATCGTCCTTATAGAAACAGGCACTACACTTGAGAACATTTTTGGATCTGCTCCAAATATAAGAAGTGCCGCATTTTGAAGTAGATAGCTGACACCAATCGCAGTAATAAGTACAGCTAATGGTGAACCCGCCTTTCTAAGAGGTTTATAAGCAACCTTTTCTACTGTTACGCCTAAGATCAGGCATCCTAATATTGCTGCTGTTATGCCCAAAGCTATAGGCAGCTTTAATGTTGTTATTATTGTGAAAGCAATATACGCTCCGACCATGATAATATCACCATGGGCAAAATTCAGCATCTTGGCGATACCATAAACCATAGTGTATCCAATTGCTATAAGAGCATAAATACTTCCAAGGCTTAATCCGTTAATCAGATTAGTTATAAAACTGACCATACCTTAAACTCCCTCATCATTTTATTTTTTAGGCAGAATTTTTTATGCAAAATCTGCTTTTTACAAATATATTTATAGCACAAACTCCCGCATATTTCTATGCGGGAGTTTGGGTTAATAATAAGTTTTCAATGATCTACTCCATTGAAACGTAAGTGCCATTCTTTATAACGACAGCCTTAGGATTCTTATCTGGTTCTCCGTCTGCTGTCCACTTAATATTACCTGTAAGACCTGCCAGTTCGATCTCTGTCATATTAGCTTTAAGGGCAGCTGTGATATCTGCTGTTGAAGCATCCGGCTTAAGATCTGCTTTTTCTAATGCAGCCTTAAGAGCATATACAGCATCATATGAATCTGCTGCAAACTGATTAGGTGTAACCTTATAAGCTTCCTTATATGAAGAAACGAATTTAGTTGTAAGATCATCTGTTGCATCTGCTGCAAATGGTGTAAGAAGCATTACGCCTTCTGCCAGTGAAGCATCGAAGTTATCCATATCAAGCATACCATCGAGACCGTCACATCCAAACCACTTCACTGAAAGACCCATTGATGAAGCCTGTGTAAGGATTGTAGCAGCTTCTGAATAGTAAATAGGAAGGAAAACAAGTTCTGCACCTGAATCCTTCATCTTCTGAAGCTGAGCTGTGAAATCAGTCTTTGTATCAGCTGTAAATGCTTCTGCCGCAACAACTTCAAGTCCCTGATTCTTTGCTTCTTCTACGAATGACTGTTCAATACCACTTGAATATGTTGTTGAACTGTCATAAATGATACCAACCTTCTTAGCAATACTATGTGTTCCAATATATTCAGCTGATTTAGCCCCCTGAGCTGGATCTGCGAAACATACACGGAATACATTATCGTACTTTGTACATTCTACTGCTGATCCTGAAGGTGTGATCTGGAATACATTATCTGCCTTTGTTAAATCAGCTACAGCTATAGTACAATCTGATGTTGTAGGTCCTACAAGGATCTGCATGCCCCAGTCCTTAAGTGCATTGTAAGCATTTACTGACTTCTCGTTATCAAGTTCATCATCTTCCTTCTTATAAGCTATCTGATAACCATTGATACCACCTGCTGCGTTGATTTCCTTAACAGCAAGTTCCGCTGCGTCACATACTGCATTACCATAGTTTGCACCAGCACCTGTAAGAGGTCCGATAGCACCAATCTTCCATACAGGACCGTCTCCAGCTGGTTCAACTGATGAATTTGCATCATTATTAGATGATGCGTCCTTTTTCTGATCTGTGTTACCGCATCCTGCAAAAAGTGATGCTGTCATTGCTGTTGCAAGAACAAGTCCTGCGAACTTCTTCATCTTCATGTTAATCACTCCTTTTATAGTGTAAAAATCTTTTACGATTTCATTACTATACTATAGGATTTTTTATTATGCAATAGATGAATTAAAATTTTACATCATTTTCTGCGGATTAGCGAAAATTTTACACCAGCCTCTTAATTTATTGTTCATTTTGTTAATCCTGTATACTCTCTTACCCTGTCAATAAATGAATTAAAATCCTCCATCATCTTTTCATGATTCTTTTCTACAGCTTCTATATTTCCTTCTTTAACAAATGATTCCATTTCTTTAGCCTTATCTCCCATCTCATCTGCGCCAATGGTATAAAATGTTCCCTTCAGGGCATGAACTGCTATCCTGTAGTTCTCCCAATCTTTATCCTTAAATAATCCCTCTATCTTATCAAAATTATTCTCATATATATATCTCTTAATTACTTCGATAAAAAATTCCTTATCATCAGCACAATAGCGAAGACCCTTTTCCACATCAAAATCTTCAGACTTAGCCAGATTATTCATTACTGTATCTACGTCAAATCCTTTATTTAAAATGTCACTTGGTTCGCCACTTTTTATCACTGGAACATCTTCTTCTACATTTTCCGTTTTATCTTTTCTATCAAGTAAAATGCTTGTAAAACCTTTTAATTTTTCTTCATCGAAGATTATTCCTTTTAGCTTCTCCTTTTGACTTACACTACTATCATAGGTGCTTTCCTCAAATGCATTTATTCCTCCCTTTACTCTGGAATATTCAATGATAGAATTAATGATCTTTGTAAGCTTAAGTCCCTGAACTCTTATTTCTTCAGCATATCCGGCAATACCAGACTCTCTGGTCTCACTCAGTATCATTTCGTCCATAGTAAGAAGCGCATTAAGAGGAGTTCTTATCTGGCCAGCTACATTTGCAAGATAATTACTCTTTATCCTATCCTGGATTTCAATCTTCTGCTTTTCTATTACTGTTACCTTCTGCCTGTTTATCATTTCGATAAATATTCCGATACCATAAATAACAGCACCTGCTGCCAGGAAGTTACCTTCAAATTTATCTCCAAGGAATAGAGCTGATACAATCTCAAGTATACCGCAAAGATAAGTTATGGCATGGATCAGCACAAGACTCTTTAATTTCTTAAACATTTTCCTGTCGCTAAAATATATCTTTATGAAAATATATATTGGCGTAAGCATAGCCAGCATTATGACAAGATCCGTTAATACCAGATAATTTCTAAGGGTGCCATGACCTGTTATCGCCAGACTGACTATAATAGCATTTGTGATAATTGAGCCAAAGGCTACTACATCCACGATCTTCTTATATTTATTATGGATTACTTCTGTAACCGACTTAAGAAGTGGTATAGGTAGCAGCATAAGGGTAAAGAACTCCATATCCCTTGCCACCAGTACATTCTTAAATACCAGCTGTCTCACATCGCACTGCACCAGGCACCATACACTGACAAAGAACATAGTGATGGCTATATATACGAATCCCTTTCCGTCTTCCTTCTTAAGGTTATTAGCCAGATAATATACGATACATCCAATAGCCATTACGATCATTACAAAAAGTGAAAGGATAAGAAACATATTATCTTTGATCATCATCTTTGCAATGGATAATCTGTCTCCATATATGACTCTACTGACCTTGGAGTTTTCATTTCTTGTCATATGATAATGGATCTCTATTGTTTTTCCCGCTGCATCCCTTGGCACATTTACAGGTATCCATATATTTGGTGCAAAGTTCTTATTAAATAAAGATTTTTCCTTATACTGATAATTATAGATTTCCTCTCCATCCAAAAGAACCTTTATATCCTGTCCCTTAGAATAGATAAAAAGCTGATATGCATCCGGATCGCTTAAGATATCTATCCTGTCATCCTCACGGTTTCCTGACTTAACTGTTTCCGGAATCACATTAGATATCACTACATCTTTATCTGCATTGATTTCCTGAAGCTTATTTGGAATCTGCGCATTTTTTATGGTCTGATTGTTGGAGGTTATCTTCCATCCATCAGTCATTATTATATAACTATCATTTTCCAGTCCAAATTTTGTATAAGGCTTACCGTAATTAGATATTAAGAAGATAAGCAGGATCAGCCCTAAAAATGAATATCCCACACCATAAAAAATCAGTCTTAAGTTTCTCTTTTTCTTATGTGGCTCTTCTGTTTTTTCTATCTCATTTTTATCTTTATGATATTCTCTTATAAGGACCTCCGTATCTTCATTTAAGATTTCTGTGATCTTACTCTTAGCCGCCGCATCTTTCCTGTGTTTTTCTTCTGCCTCATATAAAACCCTTGTATTTTCCGTCTTATCTGAAGGAAGAAGTCTAATGATCAGGTCTTCTAACTCCGAATCCTGGATTGGCTTTGAGAGATACTCATCAAATCCCATGGAAAGATAATTCTCTCTTGCTCCTGCCACCGCATTGGCAGTAAGCATTACAACAGTTGTATCTTTATTTATAAAATTTTCATCTCGGGATAATTTCTTTATCTTTGATAGAACATCCTTACCATCCATTTCCGGCATCATATCATCAAGGAAAATGATATCATAATGATTTTCACTGATAAGTTCTACAGCCTCTACTCCCTTGGTGGCTGAGTCGATCTGCATTCCGGAATTCTTAAGCAATGCCTTAAAAACCCGGATATTCATCTCTACATCATCTACCACAAGGACTCTGGCCTTTGGGGCAAACACTTTGGATCTATAAATATCCGATACTCTCTTTAATTCATTATTCTCTGCCTCCATCTTCGCAGCTATATTTCCGACCTTCTTAGATGAGACAACAGTCTGTGGTATCTCGACCTTAAAGACTGAACCCACTTCATATTCACTGGTAACACTTATGTTACCGCCCATCATTTCTACAATGTTCTTTGTAATATTTAGGCCCAGTCCCGTACCTTCGATATTCTTATTTTTCTTTTCGTCTACTCTCTTAAATGAATCAAATATCCTGTTTATATTCTCTGGCTTGATTCCACTTCCGGTATCTTCAACCTCGATCATAAACCATATGTCGGGATTTCTTATTTCCAACATGCTAAGTCTAAGAGTTACTGTTCCCTCTTTGGTATATTTGATGGCATTACTAAGAAGATTCATAAGGATCTCTCTTATCCTTACTTCATCACCATAAAGTTCTGTAGGTAGATTCGGGTCATTGATCAGTTCCAGTTTAATGTCTTTATTTCCCGCTCTTTCCTTAGCCATTATATAGACTTCTTTGATAAGGTCGTAGAGCTTATATTTTGTAGGAACTATATCCATCTTTCCAGATTCAATCTTGGAAAAATCCAGAATGTCATTTATAAGGGAAAGAAGGCTGTGGGCTGCTGTATCCACGTTATCCGCATACTCTTTCACCTCCGGGCTTACTGCTTCCCTTCTGATCATGGTATTCATGCCAAGTATTGCATTTATAGGTGTTCTGATCTCATGACTCATATTTGCAAGGAAGAGACTCTTTGCCACATTATCAGCTTCCGCCTTTTCTTTCTCACTTCGTGCCTCCTCAAGAAGACGTCTCTCGTTATCAATGGTCTGCTGAAGGAGTCTTTCATTTTCTGATTCCAGTCCGCGGTTTTCAATGATGATCTCTCTAATATGCCCAAGGAAAGACATAAGCACATAAAATGTTGCTCCATATCTTGAAAGTGCATTAAACCCGCTTGGAGAAAGACTAATGTTATTTATCACGTCTGACATTGTAGTATAAGCAAATATAAGGATTCCGCTTATATCCATTACCATGGTATATCTATAATTCAGTTCTTTTTTGGATCTGGCATTTAATATGATCTTAATTCCCATGATCATTAAAGTTATGACCAGGATGATCCTTGAAAAGTCCGCTGCGATCCACATTGGTACAAATTCAAAAATATAGATCAGTGTATAAATAATAGCGTTAATTATTTCTATAACTGCCGGAATGAGGAACCCATATCTAAAGACTTTAGAGAATTTATTATAATAATAGATCGTAACAAAGGCTGAAACGATAATATTCACAAGGGCTATTACCGCTGTAGTAGTAAGCTCATTTCCTTTATAGAGCCTAACAATATCATTTTCAAGAAAAAAATATAAAGCCATGACAATGCAGGCCACAGAAATGTATTCCATTCCCCTGGAACCGGATTTAGAAATTTTTCGTATTATATGTAATATCCAGAAGAATGCGCCCAGAAAGAATATTAAAGCATCACAAACACGCTCCGGTGAGATTTTATCTCCCGCATAGCTCTTTAATATATAACCCAGCATTATCCCGCTGGCAAGAAAAATTAAAATGATCAGAACCTGAACAATGGGCCTGTATCTCTTCCCATTATTTTTTCGACTATTCATAATGACCCCTGATATAAAATAACCAACTACCCAATAACTGTAAACAAAGCGCCGGAACTTTCGCCCGTTACTTACATCCTCTCGCCTTACGGCTCGTTGTTAAAGAAAAATACGGGTGCCAGGAAACCACCAGCACCCGTATAAATATTTTAAAACTATCCTAAAATATCTGCAAGTATATTGATACATTTTTCTACGCCAATTTTTCCTGTATCAAGACAGATATTATAATTCTTGTAATCTCCAAGATTCTTACCAGTATATTTCTTATAGTAAGTCCTTCTATAATTATCAACCTTTTCGATCACTTTCTTTAAATCTTTTCCTTCATTCTCTTTAATCTCTGCAGCTCTCTTAAGTCTGAATTCCAGATCTGCATATAAAAAGATTGAAAAGCACTCAACTCCGGCTTTATGAAGCACCTGATCCGCACATCTTCCGACGATTATGCAAGGCTTCTCTGACAATTTAAGGATCAGTTCTTTTTCTGCATTAAAAATGCTGTCATGAGAACTAGTATAAGGCGCCGCATTATTCAGTATGGAATTCATGATACTTCCTGCAGGACTTATAGCTTCTCCTTCTTCATTAACTTCATCCTCAGAATATCCACTGATCTTTGCTGTCTCTTTTACAAAGTCTCTGTCATAAAAAGGAATCCCTAACTTTTCTGAAAGACCTTTTGCAATGGTTCTTCCATATGCCGCATATTCACGGCTTATTGTTATCACCTTATTATTCATTTATTAAACCTCCGCAATACTCTCTCTTTCTTCTTTTTCTTTCTTTCCCATAATGAACTGGAAAAAGAGAAGCAGCACCACTATAAGAAGGCCTATGATATCTGTTGTTAATGCAGGATGGATAAGAAGCAGTCCACCAGCCGCAATAGCAAATCTTACTACCATATTCATCTTTGAGAAACAATAGCCTTCAAGCGCCGCTGAAAGACCAAATATTCCTATAACCGATGTGATCACTATCTGAATGATCATAAGAACTGTTACCGGGCCACTTGTCTCTGTCTCAATAAGAAGCATAGCCGGATTGTAACAGAACATATAAGGAACTACGAATACAGCAACTGCAAGCTTTGAAGCATTTATTGCAGTCTTCATAGGATTACTCTTTGCAATAGCTGATCCTGCATATGCTGCCAACGCCACAGGAGGTGTGATATCTGCAACAATTCCAAAATAGAATACAAAGAAATGTGCCGCTAAAGCAGGTACACCCATTCTTATAAGGATAGGTGCTGTAGTTGCTGCCATGATACAATAATTGGCTGTAGTTGGAACACCCATACCAAGTACAATGCAGCAGAGCATTGTAAGGAAAAGCGCAATGATAAGATGATTTCCCGCTACACCCACAATTCCGTTAATAAGATCATTTGCAAGTCCTGTCATGGTGATAGATCCGGCGATAATACCAGCCACACCGCAGGCGGCTCCTACTGTTATAGTACTTCTTCCACCAGCTTCAAATGCCTCTAATATCTTCTTTGGTGTTATACGTCTTTCCTTATCAAAAAGGCTGACTACAACAGAAAGAATGATAGATATGGATGCCGCTTTCTGCATTGTCATGTAGTTACCTGATACCCAGATTACCAGCATAACCAGTGGAAGTAAAAGATATATCTTTTTTATCAGCTTACTGAATTTAGGCAACTGTTCCTTTGGTATTCCCGTAAGCTTAAGCTTCTTTGCTTCAAGATGAACCGATACAAATATTCCCAGGAAGTAAAGAACTGCAGGAAGGATTGCTCTTCCAATGATATTAGAATAAGGCACTCCTACAAAATCAGCCATAAGAAATGCCGCCGCCCCCATGATTGGTGGCATTATCTGTCCACCAGTGGAAGCCGCTGCCTCTACAGCTCCTGAAAACTCAGCCTTATAACCTGTCTTTTTCATCATAGGTATTGTTACAGAACCTGTAGTAACTGTATTACCAACCGAAGATCCTGATACCATTCCACAGAGCGCTGAAGATATAACCGCAACCTTTGCAGGTCCTCCGGCAAATCTGCCAGCGATACAGTTCGCAAGACTGATAAAGAAACTTGAGATACCGGTTCTTTCAAGGAAAGCACCGAATATGATAAATACCACTATAAACTTAGAACATACATTTACAGGGGTGGAAAGAATTCCTTCCTTGGTATAGAAAAGATTTCTGATAAGATATTTTACTCTTCCAAAAAAGTTTGGATTTGTAAGCCCTATAAATAAAGCATAAAAAACGAAAAATCCCGCTACCACAAGGATTGGTATACCTACACATCTTCTTGTAACCTCAATAAGAGCGGCCACACCTATAATGCCAATGATTATCTGATACCATTCAAATCTTGTTCCCTGATTTATTATCTTTGTAGCATTAAAAGTGAAATAAAAATATGATCCCATACCGAGAAGCATGAAAATGATATCAAATACAGGCATATAATTTACGCGCTGCTCACCTTTTTTTGCTGGATAGATAAGGAATCCCATTAAGATTATCAGTCCCATAAAGGATGTGAGTCTTATCTCCTCCAAAAATGTAGCAAATAACGTTACATATATACACCAAAGTGAAAAAAGCACCAGAATTCCGGAAACCACCGTCTTAGGTATTCCTTCCCAGACTCTTGTATTTGATTCACGATCATATTTTTTCATTACAGCCTCTACAGATGCGGCATGATCATTTTGAGCGGCAATTTTAATCTCTTCTTCATTACGTGCCATATAACCTCTGCCTCCTTATTCTTCTGTATTAACTGTGATTCCGTGCTCTGCATAATATTTAGCAGCCCCTTTATGATAAGGGATAGTATTTACACTGGTAGCATTTTCAAGGGACAGTTCCTTACCTTTTGCATTTTCCTTTGATATTTCATCTGCGTGATCAAATATAGCCGCTGAAAGATCATAAACCTGTTCCTCAGAAAGGTCCTCACTTACAACTACCATGGCTCCAACTGCAATAGTGTTAATATCATCATCCTGTCCAGGATAGGTTCCTGCAGGAATTACATATTCCGCATAGTAAGGACAGGATTCCATTATTTTTTCCCTGAAATCTCCTTCGATGGGAATAAGATATACACCATTGGTTGTGGCCAGCTCAGTTATTGCAGTTGTAGGTGCTCCTGCAACTATAAATGCCGCATCTATCTTTCCATCTTTTAATGATTCTTTTGAATCTTCAAAAGACTGATACTGAGGTTTGATCTCATCAAGAGATATACCTGCAGCCGAAAGAACGTCCATGGCATTAAAATATACACCTGATCCTGCAGCTCCGATAGATACACTCTTACCTCTTAAGTCCGCCACCGACTGGATATCCTTATCCATAGTAAAAAGCTGAACAGTTTCAGCATAAAGATATCCAAGAGTTCTATAATTTCTTGTAGGTCCGTCTTTTTTAAATGAACGTGTTCCTTCCCATGCATAAGTCATAACATCCGACTGGGTAAATCCCAACTGGAAATCTCCATCCCCTATACTTTGTATATTCGCTTTTGAAGCTCCTGTTGAAACTGCAGTAACCTTAGTTCCCGCATAAGTTCTCATATACTGAGCAAGGACTCCACCATATGCATAATAGGTTCCAGCTGTCCCTCCGGTTCCAAACATCATCCGGTCTTTTTTAGAACACCCGGACATCACCAGAGTCATTGCTGCCACCAGCAATAAAGCCGCCCCTCTTTTTATTACATTTCTCATTTTTTTATACCTGTTTTATTCAAGATTAAGTTTCTTTTTAAATACTATACCTACAATAAGGACATAAATAAGAAGTAAAACTGAAGCTATGCCCATGAATAAATATAAAAGAGCATCTTCTGATTCAATATTTATTTCTCCTAATATATAACCAGACAGTACTTTTTTAAATATACAAAAGTTGATAAAAGCCATTATCAGCACCGCAACTCCTGATATGAGCTTCTTATTTTTATTAAACAATGAATGTCCTACAGTATATGCTGCACAGAAAAGCCATATAAAACTAAGATATGAAACCGCAACAAGGATAGATATCAATATGAAATAATGAATCACCTTTCCCCTATCAGTATCATACTTTAGGAGCTTTAAGATATCTATAAGCGAATCAAGAAGATCATTGTCCTTTATTGCCAGAAAATTAGCTATAAAACCAGCAACCATCAGCTGTATCATTATAGCCAAATCTACGATAAGTCGTGCACCAATAAGAGTCGGAATATTCATAGGAAGTGTATGTGTAAGATATCCCTGATCTTTAAATAATCTATCTCTAAAATCCTTTATTGGCGATATAAATGCCACAACAAATCCCGAAATATATATTCCCAAATAAACAAAAACAACTAGTAATGCTATCAACAGTGACTCATTTTTTTCAGAATTATTAAAAGTCCTTATAAAGATTGCACCAGCCAAAAATAAAGCTAAAACTACTAAAACTGTGTGTTCTCTATTTCTAAATTCATTTTTAATTGCTTTACCTAACATCTGAACTCCTCCCTGAATATCTGGTCTATAGTCTTATTACATCTCTGACGCAGTCCCTGTGCGCTTTCATGAGTAAGGATATATCCATTCTTTACCATGATTACTTCATCAAGGATTCTTTCTATATCAGTAATAAGATGAGTTGATATTATAAGAGTTCCTCCCCTGTTATAATTTGAAAGTATGGTATTAAGGATAAAATCTCTTGCTGCTGGATCTACACCTGCAATAGGTTCATCAAGAACGTACAAACTGGCATTTCTGCTCATTACCAGTACCAGCTGAACTTTTTCCTTATTACCTTTAGATAAAGTCTTTATTTTAGAATTAACATCAATACCAAGATTGCTAAACATCTGATAAGCCTTATTTTTATCAAAATCCTGATAAAAATCAGCAAACATTGCTATTACTGACTTTACTTTTAATGACTCATTTAGATAAGTTCTTTCTGAAAGATAAGCCACCTGTGCTTTTGTAGCTGGTCCGATCTTGTTTCCATTGATAAGGATCTCTCCTGAATCCGGAGTAAGAAGACCTGCCAACATTTTGATCAATGTTGTCTTACCAGATCCATTAGGCCCAAGAAGTCCTATTATCCTACCTGACTGAATGGTCAGATTAAGATTATCATACACTTCATGGCCAACACCGTAACCTTTTTTGATGTTTCTAATTTCCACCAAATTCTGTGTAAACATTTTTCTCCTAACCTTTCTTCTTTTTCATGCTATAGCCATCTGGATCCCTATTTCCAGAACCCTTCCGCCACCAATATGTTTCCTATAAATACCAGAAATCCTCTGGCACATACTTTATTAGTAATACAAGTATCGTTGTTTGAATAATGATAAACAATGGCACAAGAATCATGAATTTCTTCTTATTGATTTTATGTCTTGCGAGTATCATCCCCATGAAGGCTCCTAATCCCCCAAAACAAAACGCCAGCATAAGAAGGCTTCTCTCAGGAATTCTCCACTTCTTATGAACTGCCTTTATCTTATCTGCAAAATAAACAACGAATACAACTGTATTCCAAATAACTAAAAATAAATTTATTATACTTCCGGCTTTCATATATTTCCACTAAATACTTGTATATTCTGAATTTGTTGTAATAGTTCTAAATCTTTCATCTAATTTCTTAAAATCAAGATTATCCCCGATTACTATAAAAATATCCTGCCCCTTATCAATAGGTTTCAGAGTCGTTACATGGCGGGTGGCATTAAGTTCAACCCATCCATCATCAACTGGCATAAATCCTTTGATCCGATATATCTCTCCCACTGAAGCATCTTTAAAGAGACTCTCTGCAAAATCTTTTAATTTCTCAGCTTCCATTGTGACATGCATAAAATAATGAGTTGAAGATGTTTTCTCATTAAACCATTCCTTTACATAGGAATACTGCTGATAGCCACAACTTGCTATCTTTTCCATATCCTTATCTTTAAGCGCATTCCAGTCTTTGGTGATGACATTATCATCATCAATCGCAAATGTCCTCCTGCAGGATATTTTATCTAAAGCACTATTTACATGAGAAAGCTTTTCCTTTATCTCAGCCTCAGACTTTCCACTGGTTTTACTAAATAGTAAAGCTCCGGCATTTGCCGCCTGTGAACCCAGTATGAACTCTGACTGATGAGATAGTTCCTCATCAAGACATGCATCAACGATAGTGATGATATTTCCTATTTTATACCATTTATCCAGTGGCTCTTCATTAAGAATATCAAAGAAATCATCAACATCAAATATTCCTGATGGTTCCATTACAACTCTTGTAAATCCCATCATGGATAATGCTATAAGTTTAGTCTTGAATCTTCTTCTATAGCAATCTGCATCACATCCGCCAGCTATAGACTCCAGATGACACATTTCACTTTCTAAATCCTTAAGAAGAATCATATCTACATTTACAGCCCCATGATCATTTAACAGAGCAGCTGTCTTTATCCCTTTAGAATTAAGATAATTAATGTATCTCCTTATAAATGTGGTCTTTCCTGACCCTAAAATCCCAGTTATAAGATCTATCTGAATCATCTTACCAATATACTTCCCTTTTCGTATTTGACACGAAAAAAGACTGGCAGAAACTAAAATATCATTATTTCTACCAGTCCTCTCCCATGTTTAATATATTACTAGTTCTTCTTTACAAGAAGAGACTTACCAGTCATTTCAGCCGGCTGCTCCATACCCATAACTTCAATAAGTGTTGGAGCTATATCGCAAAGAGCACCGCCTTCGCGAAGTGTATAATTCTCGTCATAATTATAGAGAATGAATGGAACAGGATTTGTTGTATGCGCTGTGTGTGGAGCACCTGTCTCATAATTTACCATCTGTTCGCAGTTACCATGGTCAGCACAGATAAAGAGAACACCGTCTGCCTCCTTAACTGCCTTAGCTGCTTCACCAACAAATGCATCTACAGCTTCAACTGCCTTAACAGCTGCATCGATAACACCTGTATGACCAACCATGTCAGGGTTTGCAAAGTTGATGATGATAACATCATACTTACCTGATGCAATTGCCTCATTTAATTTTGCGCTTACTTCTGGAGCACTCATTTCAGGCTGAAGGTCATATGTAGCAACGGCCGGTGAATTAACAAGGATGTTGCTCTTTCCTTCAAGCTCTTCTTCCTTACCACCATCAAAGAAGAATGTTACATGAGCATACTTCTCTGTCTCAGCAAGTCTAAGCTGCTTAAGTCCGTTAGCTGCAAGGAATTCACCAAATGTATTAACGATTTCTTCCTTCTTAAATGCTACATTCTTATTAGGAACTGACTCATCATAATCCTTAAAGCATACGAAGCAAAGTGGCATATAACCATTTACTCTCTTAAGAGATGCGATATCCTTTGTATTTGAAGCATCCTTACCGATTTCAGCAATGTCTTCATCACTGTAGCAGAATGCCTTTGTAAGCTCACGAGCTCTGTCAGGTCTGAAGTTAAAGAAGATAACTGAATCATTTGCCTTAACTGTAGCAGTAGCCTTTCCTTCAGCATCTGTGATAACTGTAGGAACTACAAATTCATCTGTCTTATCATTATCATATGAAGCCTGAACAGCCTCTACTGGATCAGTTGCCTTAACACCTTCACCCTTAACGAGGGCATCATATGCAAGCTGTACACGATCCCAGTTATTATCTCTATCCATTGCATAATAACGACCTGAAATTGAAGCTACCTTACCAACTCCAATCTCTGTCATCTTATCAACTAACTGCTGTACGAAATCCTTACCTGATGCAGGAGGTGTATCTCTACCATCAAGGAATGGATGAACATAAACTCTGTCAAAGTTCTCTCTCTTGCAAAGCTCAAGTAATGCATAGAGATGTGTATTGTGGCTGTGAACACCACCATCTGAAAGAAGTCCCCAGAGATGAAGATCTGAGTTGTTCTTCTTACAATTTTCAATAGCCTTAAGAAGCTCTTCGTTCTTGAAGAAATCACCATCTTCAATACGCTTTGTAATAAGAGTAAGATCCTGGTAAATGATTCTTCCTGAACCAATATTCATATGACCAACTTCTGAATTTCCCATCTGTCCATCAGGAAGTCCAACTGCAAGACCTGAAGCATTTCCTTTAACGAAAGGACACTCAGCTTCAAGCTTATCGATATTTGGAGTCTTTGCAAGATAAGCTGCATTGCCTTCAGTCTTATCTGTGATTCCAAATCCATCAAGTACCATTAAAACTACTGGTCTCTGTTTCATATATTATTCTCCTTAATAAAAACTTTTAGTTTCGAGAAACTTCATATTTTAGTAACTAAATAGCCCCATAAAGTATATCACACATACTAAAAGTTTCAATATTTTTATCTTCTTCGGAACTGATTTAATTCCTCATCATAAATGTAACCCACTACATTCAGTTTTTCTTCAATCTCACTTTTATCTACATCATATTGAAGTGCAAGTTCATCAAATGAAGAGAATTTATCTCTTAACTGTGTATTAACAACACTCATAAGCATTATAGGATCTGATGGTAAATTCAATTTTAATCTCCTTATTTATAAAGATCGCTGTTATTTTCAAGGTCTTCCTGCCATACGATATCAGAAAGGTTATATCCTTTTCCTCTATCAATTGCCCAACCTACATATTCTTTACCGGTTATAGCATCAAGAACGCAAACTGCAACACCTTTGCTGTAAGTTGTATCTGTTTTTGACATTCTATACTGAGCTCTACTTAAAGGTGTAGCATCTTTGATATCACCGATGGTCTTCTTAGTTGCAGCATCTGCACTGACAGGAATTGCACCTGGTATATCAATCTTAATATCGTCTATGTTATTGTAATAAAATACAAGGAATTTATCACTGCTGATATTTATCTTATTATATTTAATATCTACAGACTTTCCAGACTGTTTCTCTGTATATGATCTAGGTCCTCTATAGAATTCCTTAAACTGCTTTGTAAGCTCTGCAGCTGATTTTTCCGGATCAGAAATAGCATAGGCATAATCTGAATATACTCTGGCGCGAAAATCATCTAACAACTGTGTATCTTTGGCAAATCTTGACTTCTTGATGTATCTCAAAACTGCCAGGGTGGTTGCTGCAGATAAGACTGCAATGATAGCAACTACTATCAATAATTCCGTCAGGGTAACACCCTTATTATTCCTTAATATTTTCTTGTTTTTCATAGGTAACTCCTCCCTTTGGTGCGTTTAAAGTTTTTTTCATTGTGTGTTTTGCGTGTACTTAACAATATTATATCCAAAGGAGTGCCAAATTAAAAGCAAAAACGAGCAGCCAATGAAATGCTGCTCGTTTTTAGCAAATTATCCGGTAAAAATGACTCAAAAAACTGAATCATCTGATTTTTTTACATCCCCGATAGGGTTTAAGCTATCGGGAACCACACACACACAAACTTTAAAGGAAGTTTAACCTATATATGAAAGGATTCTTAAAAAACCCTTTACATGCTATCTGTAATTGTATACTCCGGCTTCAAGCTCGTCATTCCATACTGCATTCTGAAGATCATAATAGCTATGACCCTGTCCATCATTCCAATATAGATTCCAACCAACTCTTGTTTCGCCTGTATCGATATCTATAAGGCATGTTGCTACGCCTTTTCTATATAAGGACTTGTCTGAAGCGTTTGGAGCCGCTAAATTCTTAATAAAGCTGTAGCTACATTTACTATATGTAACTCCACCCATGGCATTAATACCCTTTACAACGCTTCCTGAACCACCTGTACTTGTGTCACCCATATCATTAGGTGGATCTATACAAATACGGCCGTCTTTATCCATATAAAAGCATATAAACTTATGTGGTTTTTTGCCCTCTTCTGCAGGCCAGATATTTTTATTTCTATCTGCTGCTTCCTGCGCATTTTTGCCGCCACCCCTAACGACATCTTTAAATTTAAGCTTTTGCTTACTTCCATTTCCATCGGTGTATTCAACTTCCCATGAAGTCTTTTTACCTTCCATATTCATGGTATAGTATGTTACCGCAGCACTTTTAACATTGCTAAGTGTATTCGCATCTGATGCTAATCTAGACTTTCTTATAAATCTTACAGCAGCAAAACCAATAGCCACACTTAAGATTATAACAATCGTAGAAGCAACCAATAATTCAATTAACGTTACACCTTTATTATCGAATTTTCTTTTCCCTGTCATAAAAACTATCCCCTTACTCGCTATGGGTATTATAATAAAACACCGGTAACGTTTTTGCAATGGTAACGTTACCGGTTTTCAGAGAAAATTTTTGTTAGGTTTCAACAAAAAACATGAAAAACTTGTGTTTTATTCCAATGGAACGCAATGTTTATTATTAATTTCTTCGACCTTTTTCACTCTTCTTCTGTATTTCTCATCGGTGAGGGCATCAGTACTTAACCATACATTTACAATCTCTGTTGCCATAAGGCCACCGATGATCTTAGCTCCAAGACATAATACATTAGAATCTGTATGTTCTCTTGAAAGTCTTGCACATACTGTATCCTGACATACTGCAGCATAGATACCATAAATCTTATTGGCAATAAGGGCGCTGCCATATCCAACGCCGTCTACAAATATGCCTCTTTCACATTCTCCCTTGGCAACACTTAAAGCTGCAGGATATATATAATCCGAAAGATCTGCAGCTTCTGTGTCATAAGTGCCAAAATCCACAACTTCATATCCCTTATCCATGAGCAGTTTCTTAATTTCATTTTTCATCTGTGTTCCGGCATGATCATTTGCCATTGCAATCTTCATAAGAAACCTCCTTTTCTTATCAGGGAAATCCGATAGTTAAAGATCAGTCAATATCATGATCTCCCATATGTCCGTCTCTAAACATTGAGAATTTATCCATAGGATACTGCTTTAAATTTTCAAGAACCTTTCTTGCATCTGCAGTCTGTAAAAGGCCTTCTCTTGCTCTGGTTATCTCAACTTCTGTCTTATGCTTTGAAGGACCGCCTACGCATCCGCCAGGACATACCATTCCTTCAACAAAATCCTCTGGAAGCTTGCCAAACTTAAGCAATGTAAGAGTCTTCTTACACTCATCTCCACCTGCAGCCTTTCTTAACTTAATTACAGATGTATCAAGTCCTCTTTCCTGCATGCATTCCATAACAGCATTTGCAACGCCGCCAGATGTAGCAAATCTCTTACCCCATACAGAAGCTTCCTGATATTCATCCGTAACCGGTGTAAGTTCCATATCTCTTGAACGAAGAAGTGCTCTAAATTCACCATATGTGATAACATAATCTGCATTATCAGGCACTGACTTATCCTGTGACTCTGCTTTCTTTGCAATACAAGGTCCAATAAATACAGTAACACATCCTGGATTTACAGCCTTTAAATATCTGGAAATGGCGCACATCGGAGATACTGTAGTAGACATATTCTCCTTATACTGCTCTGGGAAATGTTTCTTAAGCATATTGATAAATGCAGGGCAGCATGAAGTAGTCATCTTACGTCCTTCTTTTAATGCTTCCATCCATTCCTTAGATTCGTATGCCGCAGTCATATCTCCACCAAGACCAACTTCAACCATGTCATAGAATCCCATCTTTTTAAGAGCTACCTTGATAGATGCCATAGTAATGTCCGGTCCAAACTGTCCCTCTGTTGCAGGGGCACACATAGCGATGACCTTTTTTCCCGCCTTGATATTTCTGATAATATCCACAAGGTAAGATTTTGATGAGATGGCACCGAAAGGACAAGCGTGAATACAGTGACCACACTGCACGCATTTTGACTCATCTATCTTACAGATACCATTTTCATCATAGGTTATAGCCCCTGTTGGGCAGGCTTTCTTACATGGTCTTTCAAGGTGTGCAATGGCTGAATAAGGACAAGCCTGGGCACATTTACCACATTCACGGCACTTGGCAGGATCGATATAAGATCTGTCTCTTCCTGTAGAAATGGCGCCAAAATTACAAGAACTCTGACAAGCCTTACCTACGCAAAGACGGCAGTTATCTGTTACTGCATATGCGGATATTGGGCAGCCTTCACAAGCCGGCTCAAGGATCTGTACGATATTATCTGACTGCTTATCAGGATCTGCTGTAGGGCAGAGACCTTCGCAGAGTCTGATTCTCTGTCTTACTAATTCTCTTTCTTTATAGATACAGCATCTATAATTTGCCTTAGGTCCCGGAACAATCTTATAAACCAGTTCTTCTTTTGTTTCTTCGTTAAGATTATCGTCCCAGGCAAGTCTTGCAACTTCCTCGATTATCTTATGTTTTAAATGGACAATGCCTTCATCATTAGTAATCATTAATAGTCTCCTGTGTGTTGTTTTTTTATATTATAAAGGCCTTTAGCCTAAATAAGCTCTATCCTTCTTAGTCCCGGGAAATTCTCTCCCGTGTGATCTGTAAAGATTGCTGTCCCCTGTTTTCTCATGATATATTCATAAGCTTTTCTTTTTGAATCAGGATCAAGTCCCGTAAAAGGTTCATCCATTATCACAATATCCGCTTTAACCATCATGGCTCTGATTATCTCAAGCCTACGCTTCTCTCCGCCAGACATTTCCTTTACCTTTTTATCCAGCACCATCTCGGGAAGAAGCATTTTCATCTCATTTTTTATAGTCTCATTATCCTTATAAATTTCCCTGTCTTTTTTTTCTAAGACCATAAGGATATTATCCAGCGGTCTCATATCCTCTAACAATCGGATATCCTGAAATACTACCGCCTTCTTTAAATCCTTTATCTCCCTATCTTTAAGGATATTACCCGCTTTATCTTTAAAGATAAGTCTTCCCTGATCCGGGCAGACCCGCCCCAGGATAAGAGATAAAAGGGTTGATTTTCCAGCACCTGAAGGGCCTGTTATAACCACCTTTTCCTTATCCTTTATCTCAAATGAAAGGTCATCTAAGACTATATGTTCATTATATGATTTTTTAATTTGCTCTGCTACAATATTCATACTTTTTTCTTTAAAATATACGATACAATTCTCTCTATCACATATGAAATGACAACAATGGAAACCGTCCAGGCAAAGAGCCTGTCTGTATCAAGATTTATCTTTGCACGGTAAAGATTATTACCAATGGAATTTAAGGGTTGTCCGATAACCTCCGCTGCCGTCCCGCTCTTAAATCCCATTCCTATAGCAAGTTCCATGGCAAGTCTTAAGCCTTCCCTTAATTCTTTTAGATATATATATCTTATCCTCTTTAATAATCCCACTTTATAACAGGCAGCTAATTCAAGGATTCCTTTATCTACCTCAAGAAGTCTGTTTAATATCTGAATATAAACTAAAGGAAAACTTACCAGCGCTGTGATAAAAAATGAGATATTCTTATTCCCAGTCCATATAAGGATTATAATTATAAAACTGGCTACAGGGATTGATTTTATAACTGATACAAACGGTCCAATGAATTCCTTAAATAGCTTAAATTTATAGGACATGGCGCCACATAAAGTCCCAAGAAATGCTCCTGCAAGGATTCCCAGCATTATCCTTAAGATACTGCTTCCTATAGACAAATAAAAAAGATGATCACCCAGCATCTGCCATAAAGCAGCCGCTGTTTCATAAGGCCCCGCAAACAGGATACTATTAGATATCAAACCTGACAGTCCCTGCCATATAAGAAGCCATATGAAAATGATAATCATCTTTTTCTTCATATTATTTCTTTATTACTTTTACTATTTAGCTTTGTAATAAAAATCTTCTCCCGGAAGATTTCCTCCTACAGAACTCTTGTCTGCATTGTAAAGAACTTCTAAATAGCCTGAAAGTGCTTTCTCCATCTCATCATTTGTAATACATACGATATTGCAGTATGGGAGTGCTTTTTCTGCAATTTCCTTCTTTTCTATAATACCATATTCTGCCACCAGCTGTGCAGTTTTTCCTACATCGCTGTTACTAAGTTCTGTACTTTCTTTATGGTCATTTATAAAATCAGATACTGCTTCGGGATTTTTTTCTGCAAAATCTTTTCTTACTATTGTAACTCCTGTAAGGAGCTGAGACTGACTATTCACTTCATTCCACTCATCATTAAGTGAAAATGCTACTTTTATTTCCTGGTTCTTTGCAGTTGCAACTGTTACAAAAGGCTGTGGAAGAACGGCTATCTTATCCTTATCCTCATTTAAGATCGCTGCTATTTCAGTAGCTTCTGACTTAAATTCCAGATTACAATCAGTAACGCCATTTTCTTCCAGGAGATATTTTAAAACATATTCAGGACTAGCTCCCTGACCTGTTAAGATAACAGTCTTTCCTGAGAGATCCTTTATGTTTTTAACATTTTCATCTCCTGTAACACAATAAAGAACACCAAGAGTATTTATATCTATTACCTCAACCTGCCCCTTTGTCTTATTATAAAGAACCGCTGCTAAATTTGCTGGAACAAGGGCGATATCTGTTTTTCCAGATATTATGCTGGCTGCAACCTGATCCGGCTGAGTCTCCATGGCAAATTCATAATCCAGTTTTGTTTCCTTCGCAGCACTTTTACTCATAAGATTTGTAAGTCCCATGGTTGTAGGTCCTTTAAGAGATGTAACTCTTACATGGACTCCCTTTTCTACGTCGCTGCTACTTGCTACAGGATCATTTGTCGCTTTGCTATCAGTTACTGATGCTTTATTTACAGCATCCTTTATTTCACTTGCGCCTGTATTCTTTTTGCCACATCCGCACATTGCCACCAGAAGAATAACAAAAAGCAATATACTATTAAATTTTTTCAACATATGTTACCTCATTTCTTCAAATTACCAAGATATGATGATAGCACTTTTTTTATCTTATTGATAGTGATTAATTCTACTTCTCTCTGATCATCCTTTTACTTGTATTATAGGTAATGAAAAAGTATGTTCCATAGATCACTGCAAAAATAGCTGTAGTTATAAAGATCGCACCGCCTAATTCTTCCGTACCGATTTCTTCCATGACGCTTTTACTGAATATCATACCTGGCACAGAATGAATAATGGCAAGGATAAGCGGGAACAGGAAAAAATATCCTATCTGTCTAAATAAGGCACGATTTATCATTCTTTCATCTGCGCCAAGCTTTCTAAGCATCTGATATCTGCTTTTATTATCAACACTTTCTGAAAGTTCTTTTATTGCAAGAATGGCAGCTCCGGATAAAAGGAAAGTGAATCCAATATAAAGCGCTACAAATGTGACTATAGCTCCTGTTCCAATAGAGCTTCTTTCTACTTCACTTCTGGTGATAAAATAAGTCATATAGTGACAACTTCCATCTTCATTAAGATCCCTAACTGTACTTATGATCTTTTTAGAATATATATCCATTACTATTTCAGCCAGCTCATCCTCATCACAACCTTTTTCTTTATCAAATCTGCCGATATATATCAGCTGACTCGCCTCCATGTCTGATGCCGTTTCATCAGAGATTACAATAAAACCAAAATTAGTGGCTGTATCCGACATGAGATAATATCCATCATATGCTTTATCACTTATGGCATATAATTTTTTTCCATCTACCTTTATACACTTTATTTCTTTGATTATCTTTTCATATTCGTCCTTTATTCTCTTCACGTTACATACAAAGGCAAATTCACCTTTATTTACATGGATTTTCTCACATCCTAAGAAATCCGCAATCTTATTATATTCTGATTCAGAAAATATTATTTCTGCTGTGTCCACCGGTTCATTGTCTCTGGTCTCAACCACTAAATTACTTATGGCACTGGCTACTACCTTTTCTTTTACATATTCATCCAAATTGGGCAGCTCATTTTTTGCATTTTCCATCAGATTATCACTACCTTCGATAAGGAACTCAAAGTCTCCTGAACAATACTTTCCAAGCCTTTTATTAAGCGTATTTCTGATGTTAAAAGCACTGGCCAGAGAACAGATAGTAACAAAGAAAAGAAGACAGATTATACTTATAGATATTACATTTGTGCTGGCCTGACTTGAAAACTGTCTTATCACAAACGAATTAAGACCCTTATAATAAGTTTTTTTATTTCTCTTAAATATTGTAAGTATTATTCCGGAAATTGCCCAGAACACAACTATGGTTCCAACAATGCCCATGATCACTGCATAAAGCAGTCTTTTCATAGAAAGATTCTCAAATAAATGAAGGGCTATGTAATATGCCCTGCCTAATATTACTATTCCTGCAATAAAACCTAATATCTTAAGTTCCATATGCTTATTTCTTATCTTTTCAGATCTTTTGCCTGACTGAATAAGCGTTATAAGCTTACAGTGACTGATCATAAGTGTATTAAGAATTATCACCACTGCATAGATTATCGCAAAATAAATACAAGTCTTTTTTAATGCATAAATTGAAAATACAAATTTATAGCCGGTAAGATCCGCTTTAAAAAGATAAGCCACAAATACACTTGTTATCTGAGAAAGACCAATACCTGATAAAAGCCCTAATCCCAGCGAAAATGTACCTATGATAAGATTTTCAATGAATAAAACAAGAGATACCTTTCCTTTTCCCATACCAAGAAGCATATATATAGCGAATTCATTATTTCTTCGCTTCATCATAAAACGGCTGGCATATACGATAAGAAAACCTAATACAACCGCAATAAATACACTGATATAGGATAATATCTCTATCAGCATTTCCACAATAACTCTTGAAGAATCCTTCAGTCTTAACATGGAACTCTGGGAATCTATAGAATTAAAAATATAAAAAAGGCATATTCCAAAAAGCAGAGTTACAAAATAAATTGCAAAATCCTTCATGCTTTTTTTAATATTCCCTATAGCTAGCTTTAATATCGACATGAATTCACCCCTCTTAAAAAACGGTCGCGGCATACACCGCGACCTTTTTTATTAGATTTTTTCTCTTATCATTCTCTTACTTGTAAAATAAGTTATAAGGAAGTAGATTCCGTAAATTACTGCAAATATGGTGCTTGTGATAATAATCGCATTACCAATTTCCTCAGTTCCAAAAATGGCCATTACCTTTGTACTAAATTTCATTCCGGCAATGGAATGAACGATTGCAAGCAGGAGGGGAAGTACAAAGAACCATCCTATCTGTCTGAATAATGCGTGATTGATCATCTTTTCATCTGCGCCAATCTTTCTAAGCATCTGATATCTGTTCTTATTATCAACGCTTTCTGAAAGTTCCTTAATAGCAAGTATTGCTGCTCCTGATAAAAGAAGGATAAATCCAATGTAAAGAGCTATAAATGTAGCCATAGCACCTGTACCAACCGACATTTCAGCAACTTCTGTTTTAAAAGCATAACCGATACATCTCCTATCGCTTCCTTCATCTATCATGCATTTCTCGATCTTTTCATCAAAGATAGCTTTGATCTCTTTATCTGTATCTGCAGCATTTTTCGCATAAGCTTCTGAATATCTTCCGGTATAGATCACTCCATCTCTTGCAAGTCCATCAGCAGCTTCATCTGATACAACGAAAATACCAAAGCACAGTGGAGTTTCAGATATCATATAGAATCCATCAATTGCTTCATCGAATCCTGGAACAAGCTCTTTATTGTTAATATTTAAAACCGGCTTATTTTCAAGATATTCCTTATAGAACATCTTTGCTTCATTATAATTACTGATTATTGCATATTCATTTTCTCTTAAACTGATCTGCTTTTGTCCAAAGCACCCAGCTAACTTATTATATTCTGTTTCAGAAAAGACTTTTCCTATATAAAAGAACATTTCTGATTCACTGGTTTCACTTGAAAATCCTGATTCAGAAAAATAAATTCTTGTATTTGTATTATATACTTTAACTGAATCTTTATTATACTTATCGAAGTCTAAAAGACGCTTATCTATCTCATCTATATATGCTTCTTCCCCATCAACAGTGAATTCATAATCTGTAGGACAGCATGTATCCAGATTCTTATTCATTGAATTTCTGATATTAAACGCACTGGCAAGACAGCAGATTGTTATAAAGAAAAGAAGACATATGATACTTATAGATATAACATTTGTGCTGGCCTGACTAGAAAACTGTCTTATCACAAAAGAATTAAGTCCTTTATGGTATGTCTTTTTTCTGTTGCTGCACACTGTAAAGATTATTCCTGAAAGTGACCAGAAGAAGATAAATGTTCCTACAATACCGCAGATTATAGCTATAAGGAGTCTTTTTTCAGTCAGGTTATAATAAGCACCAGTAACTATATAATATCCATATCCAAGTACAGCTACTCCTACGAAGAAACCGATAACTCTAAGAAATACAAATCTGTCCTTAATCTTCTCAGATCTTCTGTTAGCCTGAAGAAGTGTTATAAGCTTACATTTGCTGATAGCTATTGTGTTAAAAAAGATAACTATCATGTAAATAATAGCAAAGTAAAGACATGTCTTTGTGAAAGCTGACTGTGAAAATACAAATTTATAACCTGTAAGGTCTGCTTCAAAAAGATAAGCTACAAATACGCTTGTTAACTGAGATAAACCTACACCTGCAAAAATTCCAACTATGAGTGAGAAGATACCGATTATTAAGTTCTCAAGGAAAAGTATTGAAGAAACTTTTCTTTTTCCCATTCCAAGGAGCATATAAAGTGCAAATTCTTTATTTCTTCTTCTCATCATAAACCGGCTGGCATAGATGATAAGGAAGCCCAATACAAATGCTACAAATACGCTTAAGTAAGAGATGATCTGCTGGATCATTTTTACCATATCTATAGATGAGCTCGAAAGGCTTACCATAGAACTCTGAGATTCTATAGAATTAAATACATAGAACAGGCAGATACCAAATAAAAGTGTTATGAAGTAAATTGCGAAGTCCTTCATACTCTTTTTGATATTGCTGAAGGCAAGTTTAAATAGCGTCACTTAAATCACCTCCCAGAAGTGTAATGACATCAATGATCTGGTTAAAGAAGTCTTTACGACTATTATCGCCTCTTCTTAATTCATTGAATATCTTACCATCCTTGATAAAAAGAACTCTCTTTGCATAGCTGGCTGAAAATGAATCATGTGTTACCATGATGATAGTTGCATTTAAAGTCTCATTTAACTTCTTAAGACTTTCAAGAAGCATTTTTGATGACTTTGAATCAAGGGCACCTGTTGGCTCGTCTGCAAGGATAAGCTTTGGCTCTGTTACGATAGCGCGAGCTGATGCAACTCTCTGCTTTTCACCACCGGAAAGCTGATAAGGGAATTTATTTAAAAGCTGTGTGATGCCAAGCTTTTCTGCAATGGCATTTATTCTTTCATCGATTTCCTTTGCTTTTACATTCTGGATTGATAGCGCAAGAGCAATATTTTCATATGCTGTCAATGTATCAAGGAGATTGAAATCCTGGAAGATAAATCCAAGTTCCTCTCTTCTGAATTTGTTAAGTGCATTTCCTTTTAATCTTGTAATATCTTTATTTGCCATATAGATATGGCCGCTGCTTACTCTGTCAATTGTTGAAATACAGTTAAGAAGTGTTGTCTTACCACTTCCTGATGCTCCCATGATAGCTGTAAACTCACCTTCCTCAACAACAAATGACATATTATCTATTGCCTTGGTAAGATTAGAATTTGTCCCGTAGTATTTTTCAATGTTATCAATCTTTAATAATTCGCTCATGTTTGTTCCTCCTTAATTACTATGGCCTAATCTTACAAATATTTTTCATCACTGTCGTTTTTTTTACATTTCGCTAATATTACAATTCTGTAATGTTTTTATTATTCGTTTCTGACAACGTCATACATATTGTTTTTTCCGAAGGAGATCTTAATTTCAGTGTACTCCATAACCTCAGATTCAATCTCTATCTTATGTCCCATCTTATCTATAAGTCCTTTTACGATATAAAGTCCCATGCCGGTAGATTTGGCAAATTTTCTTCCATTCTCTCCAGTGAAGGTCTTATCAAATACTCTCGGAATATCAGCTTTACTAATACCTATACCATTATCTCTTATATGAAGAGTTGTACTTCTCTCATCTTCCGTGGCATAGATTTCTATCTCTGATTCTCCTGTATCTTTTTTATACTTAATGGAATTTGAGATTATCTGATTTATAATAAATTCCATCCACTTATTATCTGTATATACTTCATAATCTAAGTCATGGATATTAAGATTAATATCATTTTCAAGGATCAGATCCTTATTTTTTATAGCCACAGCACCAACTACTGTTTTTAACTTATTCTTTGTAAACTGATAATCATTCTGGCTATATTCTGAACGGATAAAATAAAGGATGAGCTCTGAATAATTATCAAGCCTGGTTAACTGACTTAGAACTTTTCTAAGATATTCATCTCTCATCTCTTCATCATCCATCTTGGATGAATCATTTATCATATTGTGAACCATAAGGGTAAGACTCGCTATAGGAAGTTTAACCTCATGTACCCACATCTCAACGAAATCCTTATAATCCGAAATGTTCTTGCTGTAATCTTTGACTCTTTCTGTCATTGATTTATTGATCTCATATAACTTCTCTACCAGGAGCTTTCCTTCAAAGAAATAAGGTTCCTCTATCATATCCAGAATCAGATATTTCTGATCTAAGATCTCTAACTTTTTATCCAATTCGTTATAAAATGACGACTTTCTCTTATAATCCCATATCATTACTACCATAATGATAAGGATGAAGAAAACGCAGGATACTATAATAAGACCACTGGCTACATGGTATACCGCCATAAGGCATATAAAGAAAACCATAAATATGCCGTCCAACAAAAACCTTATCCACTGATCTGATATATAATTTAGCCTTTTCATATTTTATTACCCCTGTAATATATATCCTAATTTTTTTCTTGTCTCTATGGTGGATTCAAAACCAGCCTCAGCCAGTTTAGCACGAAGTCTGCTGATACTTACAGTAAGGGCATTGTCATTGATAAATTCATCATTGTCCCAGAGATTTGTCATAATATCATCTCTTGATACAATCTGGTTAAGGTGATTCAGTAACTGCTGAAAGATTATCATCTCATTTTTTGTAAGTACTATCTTCATTCCATCTTTTTCTATAGTTCCCTTACTAAAATCTACTTCAGCCCCTCTATATAAGGCTTTTTCGTTTGAAGGTGTCATCCTTCTCATAACTGCAGAAATGCGCAATAAAAGAAGCACAGGATTATAAGGTTTTGTAATATAATCATCTGCGCCATAACTCATAGAAAGGACTTCATCTGATTCTTCAGTTTTACTTGTAAGCATGATAACCGGTACATCCGACTTCTTACGGATGCCGCGAAGTATAAGCTTACCATTTAAATTGGGGATATTGATATCAAGAAGTACCAGATCCGGATTAAAGGCAATTATATCTTCTAATGTATTATCAAAAGACTTGATATAATCTGCCTCATAGCCTTCTGTTACAAGTAATTCCTTTAATTCCTTACATATACTGATCTCGTCTTCAACTATAAAGATTCTCTTCAATTTTTCTGCCCTCTGTTAATTATTATTATGTAATATATGACACACATTTTTTTGTTCTGTCATATAACAGTTTCCATACCAACATTTATAATATTAACATCAG
>JAFOIV010000026.1 GCA_017420535.1 Eubacterium sp.
AATAGAGTGTACATCGGAGATACTATCCATTTCTCCTGAGAATAATACATATTCTCCATTTGTGTCTGTGAGGTTGATAGTGCCAAGCTTTTCTCCAGCAGGACCACCGAGTCTTACTTCAAGTTCGCCTTCGCCTTCTGATTTAGCGATGATATTAAGCTTTGTGAGACCTTCTCTGAAATCAATGTCATAAACCTGATAGTAGTCAGTAGGTTCAAGAGATGAAACAACAGTTTTATCTCCTTCTTTTACTTCTTCAATTCCACATCCGTCACAGTGGTAATTGGCTAACAGAGGTCTGTATGGATTAAGTGGACGAGGAGATCTGCTAAGATCTGTATTTTCACGAACTATCTTATAATCTTCAGGTGCTGTTAAATACCAGCTGTCAATGTCCATATCACCTAATTCACATGAGAAATAAAGAGTTGTGTCTTCTCCTGAAATGCTGCTTATCTTGCTTGAAAAAGTCTTGTATTCACCACGAGTATCGTTAACTTTAATAGCTCCGAGATATTTTCCGTTAGCGTCATTTTCATAAACATTGATAAGTGAAGCTCCAAAAGACTTAACGTTTACATTGATGGTATCAATTCCCTGATAAATGTTGAGGGAATCAACGCTGAAGGAATCACCTTTTTCAAATTCTGTAATATAGCGGCTTCCATCTGCAGCGTCTGCTAAAAATACTCCATTAAGGTTTGAAGCATTTGTGGCAGCAACTGTTCGATATGGATTGATGTTTGCCATTGTTGAAGCATTGGCGTTTAATGATGGGCTGGCTATTAATCCGGTAAGTAACATAAGTGATAAAGCTATTGGTGTTTTCTGTCTCATTTGTATAAAACTCCTTTGTGCATTTGTGTTTTGTGTGTAAATTGTATTTAGCTCGAGCATTTAAACTTTAACATCAATTTGGATAAAATGCAACAATCTAATTTCCTGAATTGTGTAAAATGCTGAAATACTAGGAGCGCAATAAGGTTTACAGTTGCGCAAACGGATTCACGAAACTGGAAAGAGAATTCGCTCTGATTTTGCAGGGATTTTATTATATTTGGCTTGATGAGAAGAGGGCGCTGCATTAAACTAGATGTTAGGGTAACAGTAAACTGGTCTGTTTTTAGGTTTTAGGCCAGGCTTAAAAAATGATTGATCATATTGATCAGGAGGAGGTTTAAATGGTAAAGGATCAAAAAATCTGGATCGGAAATAATGAGCAGGGAGAGAATGTTTTTATCAATCCTAAAATGGCTAACAGACATGGGCTGATTGCCGGTGCTACAGGAACAGGTAAGACTGTAACCTTAAAGGTATTGGCGGAAGCATTTAGTGATATGGGAGTTCCTGTTTTTCTCGCGGATGTTAAGGGAGACCTGGCTGGAATGGCAGCTGAGGGAGCTGATTCAGAAGACATGCAAAAGAGGATCGCTAAATTTTCTCTTTTAGAATCAGGGTTTAAGTATCAGAGATATCCTGTAACCTTTTGGGATGTATTCGGAACTAAGGGGATTCCTCTTAGAACCACAGTATCAGAGATGGGGCCTTTGCTTTTAGGAAGGATCCTGGGATTAAATGACCTTCAGAGAGACATTTTAACAATAGCTTTTAAGATTGCGGATGACAACGAGCTTCTGCTTATTGATACCAAGGACTTAAAGGCGCTCCTTAATTATATATCTGAAAATGGTGCTGATTTTGCTGCTCAGTATGGAAATATCAGCAAGGTTTCTGTTGCGGCAATAGTAAGGGCAATAGTTTCTTTGGAAATTGCCGGGGGAGATAAGTTCTTTTCAGAACCTGCGCTTAATGTAAGGGACTTTTTTACAACGGGTTTAGATGGAAGAGGAATGATAAATATCTTAGACAGTACAAGTCTGATAAATAACGGAACTCTTTATGCTGTATTCCTTTTATGGCTTATGTCAGAACTTTTTGAGATGCTTCCTGAAGTGGGAGATTTAGACAGACCTAAGATGGTATTTTTCTTTGATGAGGCTCATCTTCTCTTTAATGATGCGCCAAAGCTTCTTATGGAAAAAATAGAGCAGGTGGTTAAGCTGATCAGATCAAAAGGTGTGGGAATATATTTTGTAACTCAAAATCCAAGAGATATTCCAGATGGGGTCCTGGCTCAGTTAGGTAACAGGATACAGCATGCTTTACATGCCTATACACCATCAGATATGAAGGCGGTAAAGGCTGCTGCAGATTCATTTAGAGAAAATCCTGCATTTAAGACTATAGATATGATCCAGCAGCTGGGAACAGGTGAAGCCATATGCTCATTCCTTGATGAAACAGGAACACCATCATTGTGTGATAAGATAAATATCCTTCCACCACAGTCTTATATGGGAGCTATTTCAGAAGAAACAAGGGATAGAGAGATAAAGCAGAGCGTCCTTTATACAAAATATTTTGAGGCGGTTGATCCAGATTCGGCTTATGAATTCTTTGAAAGAAAAGGCATAGCTGATATGGAAGAAAAGGCTGCAGCACTCAGGGAAAAAGAGGCAGCGGCTCAGGCTAAACTTCAGGAAAAAGAAGCAGCGGCAGCATTTAAAGAGGCTGAAAGAAAGAGGGCCCAGGAAGCAAGAGAAAAACAAAGAGTAGTTAAAAGTGTTGGTAATTCAGTAGCTGGAACTGTAGGTCGTGAGGTTGGAAAGAATTTTGGAGGCCAGTTCGGCAAGTTTGGAAAGACTCTTGGAGGAAATCTTGGAGCAAGCTTGGGAAGAGGACTTCTCTCAACTTTCTTAAAAGGTAAATAAAGATAGATTAAAAAGAAGAGATTATATTTGACATTTGTCTGATATAATCTCTTCTTTTATATATTGATAGGAAAAAACTAATCAAATTTTAACAAGAAACTAGAATGATAATGGATGGTTTCAAAAACACTATTTGTGAACGATTTGTGAAGTGAAACCAAAGGCTGATGTATGGAAACTGATACAATTTTTGCTGATTTAGTGATTTAAAGCGATAGCCAAATGAAGCGTGAGATGTTATAGTGTTAGCTGTATCGATTTTAAGTTTAAAAATCGAATGTAACTTAAGGAGTAATTTGTTAATGTCAAATAAGGTTTTATTTCAGGATATGGAATATTCTCGACTTAGCCTGGATGAATTAAAAGAAACAATCGAGAATCATACTAAGAGTTTTAAAGAGGCTGCATCCTTTGAAGAGGCAGACAGGATATTTATAGAAACAGATGATTATTTTAAACATCTTTCTACAAAGGTAGAACTTGCATCTATTCATCATTCTATTGATACAAGAGATAAATATTGGGAAGAAGAAAAGAATTACTGGGATGAACTTCTTCCATCACTGCAGGAAATAAACAATAAGTGGCAGGAAGCATTTTTAAATAGTAGATTTGCTAAAGAATTTGAAGAAAAGTATGGAAATGTACTTTTCCTTAACGGAAAGATTGAGTTGCGTAGTTTTAAACCGGAACTTGTTCCATATATGCAGGAAGAGAATAAACTTGTTACTGAATATGAGAAGCTTCTTGCTTCAGCTCAGATCCCATTTAATGGAAAGACGTATACTCTTTCCCAGATCACACCACTTAAGTCAGATGCTGATGATGAAGTGCGTCTTGCAGCATGGAAGGCAGAGGGACAGTGGTATAAGGATAATCAGGAAGCACTTGATGAGCTTTATGATAAATTAGTTAAGAATCGTGATGCTCAGGGAAAAGTTATGGGTTATGAAAACTATATTCCTTTGGGATACGACCGTATGAAAAGAAACTGCTACGATAAGAACGATATAGAGAAGTTCAGGGCAGCAGTTGTAAAATATTTAGTTCCTGTAGCTGATAGTATTTTTAGAGAACAGGCAAAGCGTTTAGGTAAGGAATATCCTATGAGTTTTGCTGACAATGCTCTGGAATTCCGTTCGGGAAATCCAAGACCAGAAGGCTCTGCAGAAGATATCCTTGCAGCGGCAAAGAAGTTCTATGAAGAACTTTCTCCTGAAACAGGAAGATTCTTTAATACCATGTTAGACCAGAATCTTCTTGATGTTTTATCAACTGAAGGTAAGCAGGCGGGAGGATATTGTACAGGAATAGATGATTATAAAGTCCCATTTATTTTTGCTAATTTTAATGGAACACAAGGGGACGTGGAAGTTGTGACTCATGAAGCAGGGCATGCTTTTGCTTATTATATGAATACACAGCGCCCATCAGACCTTGCATGGCCTAGCATGGAAGGATGTGAAGTCCATTCTATGTCTATGGAATTTTTAGCATGGCCATGGGAAGAAGGCTTCTTTGGTAAGGATACTAATAAGTTTTTATACAGCCATCTCACTGGGGCACTTAAATTTATCCCATATGGAACAATGGTAGACCATTTCCAGCATAGTGTATATGAGAACCCTGAGTGGACCAAGAGACAGCGCCACGATGAGTGGAAGCGTTTGCTTGGAATTTATATGCCATGGCAGAGGATAGATGGGGAGATACCATTCTATAGTGATGGTGAGGGCTGGCAGAGACAGCATCATATCTATTCTTTCCCATTCTATTATATTGACTATTGTCTGGCTCAGACTGTAGCTCTAGAAATCTGGGAATTACAGCAGAAGGATCAAAAGGATGCTTTCCGTCATTATATGGATTATACAGTACAGGGCGGAAACCGTGTGTTTACTGAGATAGTTGAGAATGCAGGTCTTATCAGTCCTTTTAACGAGGAATGCTTAAAGGGTGTATGCCAGCGGGCTAAGGAATGGCTGGATAATTTTGACCTTACAGGAATAGAGTAATGGATAAGAAGCATTTAAAGGATATTCGTCTCAATTCTGAGAATAAATACGAATATATGGGAGATGTCTTTACATGGGAAAGCACTCCGAAAAACATTGTTTTGTTATGTGTTTTTTCAGCAGTATGCTTTTTAGCAGAAGTTGCTGCTGGACTAGTTCCTGATTCAGGAGCAGATGGACGACCATGGATCATGATACCATTTATCATAGCCATGATCATGTCGGTTATTTTAGTTTGGAGGGTGGGGAGCCTTTTCTTTGTTAAAAAGAAGGGAGCAAAAGCCTTCATAAAGAATAAGATTGAGAACTGGTTGCCTGCATCATCATTCTTAGTGGGATTAAATGGTGCAATATGTGTTATAGCTTCACTTATTATAGGCAAAGTTAGTTGGTTATTTCTTGTCTGCCAGATACTGGCATTTGTTTCAGGCGTCGGCGCAAAAATTTTGGTAAAGAAGATTGTTTGGAAAAAAAATTTTAAAAAAGGCGAAGAAAATAATTGACGATAAAGTTCAAATTAACTAAAATATGAAAATAAAATTGTTTAACCTTCTATTAAGATCCATTGCGGGAAGGGTTTGAATAATTAAACTTGTGACAAAAAAATACTCATTTAGTTGCAAGTAAAAGTTGGTGATCTCTCAGGATGTTGCACCTGGGATATGCCAAAAGGAGGTAATTTATATGAAAAAAAGAAAGCAGTTGATCGCTCTTCTTTTAGCCGCAACAACAACACTCAGCTTCACAGCTTGTGGTAATAAGGCTAATAACGGAGACAACAACAACGGCAACAATGGTAACAATAACAAGAGTACTGCTAGCGATGCTAATGCTACACCAAAGTCATCATCTGATACTTTAGTTGCAGACGCAAGTGGATTTGAATCAAAGTTCTCTCCATTCTTTGCACAGAACGTTGATGACGTTCATATCGGTGCTGATTATACACAGGTTCAGATTTTAGGTCTTGACCGTGTTGGTAACCCAGTACTTCAGGGTATTGAAGGTGAGACTCGTGAGTACAATGGTACAGAGTACACATACTATGGTGCATCTGATGTTACTATTACTGAAAATTCAAATGGAACAGTTGATTATGATATTAAGTTAAGAGATGATATCAAGTTTACAGATGGTGAGCCACTTACAGCAGACGATGTTATCTTCTCATTATATGTATATTCAGATCCAACATACGATGGATCAACAACAATTTATTCTCAGCCAATCGCTGGTATGGATGAGTATAGAAATGGTATGTCAACACTTTCTGCATTAATAGGTGCAGCTGGTGAAGAAAATACAGATTATAAATTCTGGACAGAAGATCAGCAGAAGGCTTTCTGGGATGCAGTAAACGATGGTGGTGTTAAGTTTGCACAGGAAATCGTTGATTATATGGTATCTGACCAGGGTTCACCTGAAGGTGATGTAAAGGCAGCAGCAGCAGGTTGGGGCTTTGATCTTAAGGATGGAGCAACAGCTAAGGATTTCTTCCTTGCAATCGCAGAAGCTTATGGATGGAACTTCTCAGCTATGGAAAAGGAAACAGCAGGAACTGCTCTTTCAACATTAATTTCTGAAGAAGTTTACAACTATCCTACAGTTGGTGTATCAACTGGTGAATCAGCAAAGAATATCTCTGGTATCGTAAAGACTGGCGATTACAGCTTAAAGATCACAACATCTAAGCTTGATGCTACATTCATCTATCAGTTAGCAATGCCAATAGCTCCACTTCACTACTATGGTGATAAGAGCAAGTATGATTATGATAATAACCAGTTCGGTTTTGATAAGGGTGATCTTTCAGTAGTTCGTTCAAAGACAACAAAGCCACTTGGTGCTGGTCCATTCATTTTCAAGAACTATGCAGATGGTACAGTTTACATGGATGCTAATCCAGATTACTTCCTTGGTGCTCCAAAGATCGCTCACCTTAATGTTAAGGAGACACAGGAAGCTGATAAGTTAACTGGTGTTCAGACAGGTACACTTGACGTTGCAAATCCTTCATACTCAAGCGAAGTTGCAAAGCAGATCGCTGAGATCAATGGTTCAGAGGAATTAAGAGGCAGCGTTATCGATACAGAATTAATTGACTTCCGTGGTTACGGTTATGTTGGTATCAGTGCCGAGAATGTAAAGGTTGGAAATGATCCTGCTTCAGAGCAGTCAAAGAACCTTCGTAAGGCTATCAACACAGTAATCGCTGCTTATAGAGATGAGGGTATCGATTCTTACTATGGTGCAACAGCAACAGTAATCAACTACCCAATTTCTAATACATCATGGGCAGCTCCACAGGTAACAGATGACGGATACCAGATCGCTTACTCAAAGAAGCTTGATGGTTCAGATATCTATACATCATCAATGACAGCTGATGAAAAGTATAAGGCAGCTCTTGATGCAGCTTTAGAGTATTTCCAGGCAGCTGGTTATACAGTAACAGATGGTAAGTTAACAGCAGCTCCAGAAGGTGCTAAACTTGAGTACACAGTAAATATCGGTGCCGGTGGTGCTGGTGATCATCCTACATTCTTAATCCTTAAGAATGCAGCAGACGCTTTCAAGTCAATTGGATTTACATTAACTGTTAACGATTTAACTCAGGCATCAGACCTCTATGCAAGCTACCAGTCAGGTGTTGCAGAGATGTGGTGTGCAGCTTGGCAGGCAGGTGGAGATCCTGATATGTATCAGCTTTACCACAGCCAGGGATCAACAAACTACTACAAGATAGCTGATAAAGACTTAGATGAGCTTATTATGCAGGGCCGTGAGTCAACAAATCAGACTTATCGTAAGGGCTTATATAAGGCCGCAATGGAAATCATTATGGATTGGGGTGTTGAGCTCCCAGTATATCAGAGATCTGAAGCTATCATCGTTTCTTCAGAGAGAGTTAACATTGACACTCTTCCTAAGGATATGACTCCATATTGGTCATGGTATGCAGAACTTGAGAAACTTGAGTTAAAGTAATTTTAGAAAAGAGTCAAGATTCAAAAATGTGAAAAAAGATTGAAAATGAGTAAAAAATAAATATTATTTCACTATCAATTTTTGATCAAATGATGTACAATGGTAGAGCTGTTTTATAATTAAAATGGGACAGCTCTACTTTTTTTATATTTACGGGAGCATGAAAAGATGCGGAAATTTTTATTGAAGAGAATCGGATTATCAGTTCTGATTCTGGCATGTGTTACTTTCATCATTTACGCATTGATGCGTAGCTTGCCGGCCTCTTATGTTGAGACTATGGCAATGCAGTTGTCACAGGCACCGGGTTCTAAGCCATATAGTGAGTGGATTGCTCAGCTTAATAAGCAGTATGGAATGGATAAAGGTGTTGTCGCAGGTTATTTCGTATGGCTTAAGGACGCAGTTCGTTTAAACTTTGGAGATAGCTGGAAATATACAATACCAGTTACACAGAAGTTTGGAGAAGTTATCTGGGTATCTTTCTTCATGGGTTTAATAGCCTTTATTATCGAGCTTTTAATTGCAATCCCTCTTGGTGTTATTGCAGCTACAAAGCAGTATTCTAGAGCAGACTATGCTATTACAGCTGGTGCTTTAGTAGGTATTTCATTACCAACATTCTTTTTCGCTACATTATTAAAATTGTTATTCTCTGTTAAACTGGGATGGTTTGACCTCTATGGTCTGGTTGGGCGAAATTATGCAAAACTGGATGCTATGGGACAATTCTGGGATAAGGCTAATCATTTAGTCCTTCCAATTCTTACTCTTGTAATTGTATCTATAGGTTCACTGATGCGTTACACTCGTACTAATATGTTAGAGGTACTTAATTCAGACTATATCCGTACAGCAAGAGCTAAGGGACTTTCAGAACGTAAGGTTATATTCCATCATGCCTTCCGTAACACTCTTATTCCTTTAGTAACCATCGTTGGTGGTTCACTTCCGGGACTCTTCGCTGGTGCGCTCATTACCGAATCCTTATTTATGATTCCAGGAATCGGTTATACATCATATACAGCCATGACATCAGGAGATATTCCATTCTCAATGTTCTATCTTACATTTATGGCTATCTTAACATTAGCTGGTAATCTGATTTCAGATATCTTGTACGCAGTAGTTGATCCTCGCGTACGTATTGAGTAGAAAGGAGACAGTCGTGAGCGATTTACAGAATACTGAAAAAATAGATAAAGAAGAGCTGTCTCTGAATGATGATCGTCGCGTAAAGACATTATCTCCAGGAGCATTGGTTGCACAGCGCTTTTTCCGTAATAAACTTGCAGTTATTGGAATGGCGATGCTTATATTTATGTTTATATTTTCCTTCATTGGAGGACTTATAAGCCCATATCGTCAGGATCAGCAGTTTTATACATATACAAGCTTAAAGAAGGAATATGCAGGTGTTACTCAGAATGATGATTTCCGTTATCTCAGCGCAGATGGACAGAAGTTTGATTCTATGGCACAGGCAAAATTCTTACTTGCTCAGACAACAGGTAAAGATTCATTTGAAGCTAAAGATACTGTGTATCAGCTTGTTGAAGAAGGTACAGATTTATACCAGATCACTTCAAATGGAACTGTTGTAGCTATAGCATTTAAAGATGTAGTAAATAAGACAGGAGATATGAGCTTTGATGAGATTCATGCTTCTCTTGTTGCTTATACAAATAAGAAAGATAAATTTAATGTTTCTGGCGCTGATTATTCTTTAGATAAAGATGGAAACATCTTAAAAGGAAATGAGACAGTAGGTTATATCTCACGTTTCATTGTTTCTTCAGCAAAGGGCGACGTTGTTATCTCAAGAGAATTTGGTGAGACTGCAGCTGCTGCTATTGCCGCAAATGAGAAGGACTTTAAGTTCATAGATGAGTCTGGTGAAGAAAGTCAGTATCAGATCAGTTATGATGCAACATCTAAGGTTTGGTCAATTACACAGTTTAAAGAGACTTATGTATATGACAGCTATGCTAAGCCAAGCCGTGCACACTGGTTAGGAACAGATACAAACGGTATGGATATGTTAACACGTTTAATGTATGGTGGCCGAGTATCTCTTATCATTGGATTTATCGTTGTATTCATTGAAGCATTCCTTGGAATCATCCTCGGTGGTATCAGTGGTTACTTTGGTGGATGGGTTGATAACCTTATCATGAGAATAGTAGATATCTTCTATTGTATCCCATCACTTCCGCTTATTATCATTTTAGGTGCGGCTATGGATGCTATGAAGCTTGATCCTCAGGTTCGTATGCTTTATCTTATGCTTATCCTTGGTTTCCTTGGATGGCCTGGTATTGCACGTATGGTACGTGGACAGATCCTTTCTCTTCGTGAGCAGGAATTCATGACAGCTACAGAAGCTTGTGGTATACGTACAAGTAAGCGTATCTTTAAGCATCTTATTCCAAATGTTATTCCACAGCTTATCGTAATCTGTACTATGAGCCTTGGTTCAACAATCATTACAGAAGCAACCTTATCTTTCCTTGGACTTGGTGTTAAGTTCCCATTTGCTTCATGGGGAAATATCATAAATGATGTAAATAATAATGCATTCGTTATGACACACTATTGGTTCGTTTGGATTCCAGCGGGAATCTGTTTACTTATTGCAGTATTAGGATTTAACTTCGTAGGTGATGGCCTTCGTGATGCCTTCGACCCACGTATGAAGAGATAAGGTGGTAATTATGGCTAAGAAACAAGAAGGTTATCTTACAGCCAAAGAAGCTAGAAAAATCTCTAAGGCAAATCGTAAGATAACAAAAGAATTAGAAAAGAAAAGAAAACGTAAAAATGTTCCTAAGTCTGAGTATTTATCAGAAATGAAGGATTCAAACAACGCTGTTGAATTTGATGATCTTCATACATACTTCTTTACAGATGCAGGTACAGTAAAGTCAGTTGATGGCGTATCATTTGAAGTTCCAATTGGTAAGACTGTAGGTGTAGTAGGAGAGTCAGGCTGTGGTAAGTCTGTAACATCTCTTTCACTTATGCAGTTATTACAGCGTCCACATGGACAGATAGTATCTGGTGCTATTCGCCTTAATTTAGGTGAAGGTAAGGTTTATGATATCTCTAAGACACCACAGGAAGCAATGCAGAAGATCCGTGGTAATCAGGTATCTATGATCTTCCAGGAGCCAATGACTTCTTTAAACCCTGTTTTCCGTATCGGTGAGCAGATAAATGAAGTTATAGAGCTTCATGACGGCGAAGGAAAGACAAAAGAGCAGATCAAGACTCGTACAATTGAATTATTAGAGCAGGTTGGAATCGCAAACAGTGAGGGTGTTTATAACATGTTCCCTCATGAGTTATCAGGTGGTATGCGTCAGCGTATCGTTATTGCCATGGCTCTTGCTTGTAATCCAAAGGTTATCATTGCGGATGAACCTACAACAGCATTAGACGTTACTATTCAGGCTCAGATCCTTGACCTTCTCCGTAACTTAAAGGATAAGATCAATTCTTCTATCATGCTGATCACTCATGACCTGGGTGTTATCGCAGAGATGGCTGACTATGTAGTTGTTATGTATGCTGGTCGTGTAGTTGAAAAAGGTACTGCAGAAGATATCTTCGAGCATCCTTCTCACCCATATACGATCGGACTTATGGCTTCAAAGCCGGTAGTTGGTAAGCAGGTTGATGAGCTTTACTCAATTCCAGGTAAGGTTCCAAATCCTATCAATATGCCAAATTATTGCTATTTTAAGGATAGATGTGACAAGTGTGTCGAAGCTTGTAATGGCGAATATCCTTGTGAGATATCATTATCTGAGACACATAAGGTAAGCTGCTATCGTTACTATGATCATAAGGAGGACAAATAAGATGGCAAAAAAGTCTAAAATTGTCACACCTGATGATTTTACTCCGGTTACTTATGATCCAGAGTATATACTGATGGTCAATCAGTTAAAGAAATATTTCCCTATAAAGGGAGGTATGCTTGGCGGCGAGACTGGTGCAGTTAAGGCTGTCGATGGTGTTACATTTAATTTAAAACGTGGTACTACAATGGGACTTGTTGGTGAGTCAGGATGTGGTAAGACAACAACAGGCCGTGTAATTCTTCGTTTATCAGGAGAAAAGACAGGCGGACAGGTACTTTTCAATGGTAAAGAAGTTTATGATATGTCTAAGAAAGAGATGCGTGAACTTCGTACAAAGATGCAGATCATCTTCCAGGATCCATTTTCATCACTTTCACCAAGACTTCCAGTAGGAGAGATCATTGGTGAAGCAGTAAAGGAACATGGAATTGTACCTAAGAATGAATATGAAGATTATATCGATAAGGTTATGGATGAATGCGGACTTCAGTCATTCCATAAGGCACGTTATCCTCATGAATTCTCAGGTGGACAGCGTCAGCGTATCTGTATCGCAAGAGCTCTTGCGCTTAATCCTGAATTTGTTGTATGTGATGAGCCGGTTTCAGCTCTTGACGTTTCAATTCAGGCACAGATCATCAACCTTTTAAATAGACTTCAGGAAGAACGTAAGTTAACATACCTCTTTATCTCTCATGACTTATCAGTTGTTGAGCATATCTCAGATACTGTAGGTGTTATGTACTTAGGTAACCTGGTTGAGTATGGTGATAAGAAGGATATTTTCAAGAATCCATTACATCCTTATACAAAGGCTCTTTTCTCTGCCATTCCTATTCCGGATCCAAAGGCAAAGATGAACCGTATTGTATTAGAGGGAAGTATTCCATCACCTGCAAACCCACCAAAGGGTTGTAAATTCCATACACGCTGTCCTTATGCAACAGAGCGTTGTAAGGTTGAAGCACCTAAGCAGGTTGAGGTTGAAAAGGGTCATTATTGTGTATGTCACTTATTTGATCAGATGTAAATATTAAAGATAAGCCCACAGGATATTTAAGTCCTGTGGGTTTTATATATGTATTTGGGAGGAAGTTTAATGATTTATTGTTTAATAGAGTTAGGACTCATTATTACTTTTAACATTATTGCAAAGAATAAAACTACTAAGGTAATATCAGGTGGAAAACAGTTTGGAATAGTATTAGTTTCAATTCTTCTTGTTTTAGTTCATTTTCCAATTTTTAATATATTGCTTAATAATCTGGTAACAAGTTCTGTAGAAAATAATACGGATAATCTTATACCAATTAGCCTTATAATTTTTGGTGGAGGTTTACTTCCAATCATTGCCATTATTTTAATTGCAAAATTATCAGGTATTCATAAGACAGATGCTTCTACTATGTTAGTTATAGTGATTGGCATTGTAATAACTGTATTAGCAGGCTTTTATTATGCTATTTTTATAACAGAATCAATGATTACATATATGGAGGCATATAGAACTATGCAGGCCGGCAATCTGTCTAGCTTGCTTTATGATTGGTCAGAGATGGATAGAATAACAAAAGAAGAAAGTACACGTGTTATGATATCTAATGGTGCAGATATTATTGCATGTATCATGCTTATGATCCGTTACAGTTTTTCAGCAAAGCAGATTGCTGAAACGAGTAATGTAGAATAAATAAAATAATCAGTTGACGTAGAGAAAATTAATGTGTTAGTATAAACATTGTTGAAATCAATTTAAAATATTAAGAAAGGAGGACGCATCACAATGGTTAAATATAAAAACTATTTAAAAGAAACTATTTCATATGGAAATTTTACTTTAAGACTTGATGCGCTCTCTTTGTGTAGATAAAAGCATCGGATATTGAATATCTGACCCTTGAAGTAAATGATTACTTCAAGGGTTTTTGTTTTATTTAAAACTGTGCCCTTACGGTGCAGTTTTTTTATTTCCATTATTTACTTAGACCTTTTTGTTGAAAATAGATTTTGGAAAGAAAGACACGAAAGAGAAGCGTTTTGGTTTGACTTGCATGGGAGGACATTATGACTGAATGTACTATTTCAGAAACTAAACAAGGAAATAAAAAGAAAGAAACTTTATGGACCAGGGATTTTACAATAATAACTATAGGTAGTGTAATATCCATGCTGGGAAATTCACTGGTGGGGTTTGCCATGAGCCTTATGGTACTGGATTATACCAGCTCATCAATGTTATATGCTATTTATATTGTGGCGTTTACTTTTCCACAGCTGGTTACTCCGATAGTTTCAGGGGCCATTCTGGATAGATTTTCCAGAAAGAAGATGATATATACACTGGATTTTATCAGCGCAGGTATTTATCTTGGGATGGCATTATTATTATGGAGCGGAATGTTTAACTTTGTATTATTTGCTGTTATATGCTTCATTTTAGGGGCAATCAACAGTACATATATGGTGGCTTATGACAGTTTTTATCCGTTGCTTATTCCAAAGGGATTTTATCAGAAGGCCTATTCTATTTCAGGGATGCTGGAGACTATGACTGCTGTAATGGTACCTGTGGCAACAGTTATCTATAATATGATAGGTATAGCGCCACTAATGATATTAAATGCGGTTACATTTTTAGCTGCGGCTATATTTGAGACTCAGATAAGACAAAAAGAGGAATACATTGAAACTCAGGCAAAGAATCTTGAAGAATCAGAGAGTGATAAAAAGAAAAGTTCAGTTAAAAGAACCTTGTCAGATATTAAAGAAGGGTTAAAGTTCCTTAAGAGTGAGAAGGGACTTCTTGCCATTACCTGTTATTTCTTCTTTAGTATGATGGTTTCAGGCTCGGAAAATGTTATAGCTCTTCCTTACTATAAGAATCATTTTAAAAATGGTGAGTATATTTTTATTATAGTTACCGGAATGATGTTATTCGGAAGAGTTGTTGGTGGGGGAATCCATTATAAGACTAAGATCCCGGCTAAATATAAATATAGAATGGCAATGATTATTTATATGATCGTAAATATCGTCGATGGTATATTTATGTTTTTACCTATTAAGCTTGCTATGATGGTATGCTTCATAAACGGTATGTGTGGAGTTACAAGCTATACTATAAGGATTTCTTCAACCCAGAATTATGTTCCTGATGAAAAGAAGGGAAGATTCAATGGAATATTTATCCTTCTTACAACTGTAGGATCGTTGATAGGTCAAATAACGTCTGGAGCTTTAGGTGAGATAATGGATGCGAGACTTGCTCATTTAGGGATAAGTACTTTAGCACTTGTTATGGCATTTATATTTATAGGTGGAAACCATAAGGAAGTATCTAAAATCTATAATACAGATAACTAAAAATACTTATAAAAATGTGACAGGAGGGAAAAATGAAAGAAAATATCAGGAAAATGGTTAGTTATTACAGGCCATATAAAAAGGTATTCTTTTTGGATATGTTTTTTGCTTTTCTTTTATCAGTCATCAGTCTGGTAATCCCATTAGCAGTAAGATATATCACAGGTAGTATAGGAAGCCTGGATAAAGATGCAGCATTTCACAGGGTGATATGGATAGGCTGCGGACTTATAGTATTGGTTATCCTGCAGTTTGGTTCGAATTACTATGTAGGAACTGTTGGACATATCATGGGAGCAAAGATTGAATATGATATGAGACAGGAAATCTTTTCGCATTATCAGAAATTATCTTTTTCATTTTACGATGAGCAAAAAGTCGGACAGTTAATGAGCCGTATAACATCAGATCTTTTTGATATTTCAGAGCTGCTTCATCATGGACCTGAAAATCTGGCGATTTCATTTATAAAGATCATAGGTGCATTTATAATACTCATTAATATTAGCGGATATCTTACACTTGCGGCTTTTATCCTGCTTCCTCTGATGTTTCTTTATGCTTATTTTATCAATAAGAGAATGAGAAGAGCTTTTAGGGAAAATCGTGTGCAGATAGCGGAAATCAATGCAAGGATTGAGGATAATCTGTCAGGTATAAGAGTGGTAAAGTCATTTGCAAATGAGGATCTTGAGAGAGAGAAGTTTAAGACAGGAAATGACGGCTTTCTTCGTGCCAAGAAAGAAAGTTATATCTATATGGGCTTCTTTCAGGCAGGTATGACAGCGTTTACTTTACTTATAAATGTATGCGTTATCATGTTAGGCGGAATTCTTATAACAAAAGATCTGGTGAAAATTCCGGACTTTGTTACATTTTTACTTTATATAAATGTATTTACGGATCCTGTAAGAACACTTATCGATTTTACTGAGTCTTTTCAGAGAGGCTATTCGGGCTTTGAGAGATTCACGGAAATACTTGCTATCGAGCCGGATATAAAGGATAAAGATGGGGCCGTGGAATTAACTCAAGTTAAGGGAGATATTGAATTTAAGGATGTTTCATTTAAATATAATGATACAGCTCACAGGGTTCTTAAGCATATTGATCTTAAGGTTTCAGCTGGGGAATATGTGGCTCTTGTTGGCTCATCCGGCGGTGGAAAGACAACTCTATGCAGTCTGATTCCAAGATTTTATGAAGTTACAAAGGGCAGCATCGCCATCGATGGAAAGGATGTAAGAGACGTAACTTTAAAGAGTCTTAGAGAAAATATAGGAATTGTCCAGCAGGATGTTTATCTTTTTGCGGGAACAGTATATGACAATATTAAGTATGGAAGGCCGGATGCGACAAGAGATGAGATAATCGAGGCGGCAAAGCGGGCCAATGCCCATGATTTTATCATGGGACTTCCGAAGGGCTATGAGACAGATATCGGGCAGAGAGGTATAAAACTTTCAGGCGGGCAGAAGCAGAGACTTTCCATTGCCAGAGTTTTCCTTAAAAATCCACCGATACTGATATTTGATGAAGCAACCAGCGCCTTAGATAATGAGAGCGAAAATATTGTTAAAGAGTCTTTGGAAAAGTTAGCAAAGAATAGAACTACTTTTGTTATTGCCCACAGACTTACAACAATAAAAAATGCTGAGAATATTTTAGTACTTACAGAAAAAGGAATCGAAGAGTCAGGAACTCATGATGAGTTAATGGCAAAGGACGGAGTCTATGCCGGACTCTACAAGTGGAATCATTAAATTAGTTAACATAAAAATGGACCTATGCCCCCGGGACTATGGTCCATTTTTTTTGTGCATAAAAAATAAAGAAAGTTATTGATAATATTTGAGTAAAGAGTGAAAATATTGTGAAGGGAGAATAAGAAGAATGGGAAGTATATTTGTGGAAAACAATAATTTACTAGAGATTAAAAATGTAATAAAAAAATATGGTGATAAGCTGGTCATAAATAATTTGACTATGTCTATTAAGAAAAATCAGATATATGGTTTGATAGGAGAAAATGGTTCTGGTAAAACCACATTATTAAAAATGATATCAGATATAGTTGATTATGACAGTGGGACGATTTCATTTTTTGATAAAAAATGCTCTATTGGACTTGTATTAGATGAAAATGGCTTATATTCTCAATATTCAGTATGGTTTAATTTGGAATTTTTTGCAAGACTCTATGGCGTTTATGAAAAAGAATATGTAAAAAAATATATAAATATGGTTGATTTGCAAGAATATGAAAAAGTTCCAATAAACAAATTATCAAAAGGATTAAAAAGAAGAGTTGTTTTAGCAAGAGCTTTGATGATAAAGCCAAATCTATTATTACTTGATGAGGCATATGATGGCTTAGATATTAAATCTAGAACTATAATTTCCAAATGCATACAAAACTGGGTGAAAAATGGAGATAATAGTGCCATTTTTGTATCTCATAATATAGATGAAATTGTAGATTTATGTAGCCGGGTTGGAATTATCAGAAATGGGGTAATTGCATTTGAAGGTGAAATAGATAACATAGAACGAATGAAGTATAAACATTTAGAGTTAGTTGTTCAGAACAATGATATCATTAAAGAAATATTAGAAAACGAAAAATTACAGTATGAATTTGATGGTGAAAGATTTAAGGTAAAATCAAGTGAAGCTGAGGCTGATAATTTGATAGAAATGATACAAAATAATCGGATTATCATTAGAGAATTAACAAAAAAATATTTTAATCTAAAGGAAATATATTTAAAAGTATATGAAGGACAAAATTTTTAAAACAATAATATGGAAAGAAAACAGAATCTTTTTTAAATCATGCCTTCCGATTTGCATTCTTTATTTTGGTATGGAGTTATATTTTTTTCTGAATAATATTAGTAATGTTATATTTATCAATGAAGATTTATTGAGAGGCCAGTTATTTACTTTTACCTGCGTTAATATAGCGCTGGTCGGTAGTCTTGTTTCAAGTTTTAACATGGGATTTGATTTAAAAGCAAAGATACTGCCTGTGTTATTGGGAATGACAAAAAAGAAAGAAATAATATGGCTGGCAAAAACTATATATAGTTTTATAGTTGGCGTTGCTTTTTCTTTTATAGGTATAGTTGCTATGATTTTTACATATAGTAAAAAAGGCAATTTAAATAATATTATGTCAGATTTTGAATATGTATTAGCAGGGGTTATAGTTGGACTGGCATTTATTACAATAAACATGTTTTTTTTATGGATAATTAAGTATGAAGTAATTATGACATTGATGTCATTGATATTACCAGTTGTATTAATAGTTGCAATTGTTAATCTTCTAGATTATCTCCAAAAGCTGTCTTTTATTGTGATAGGAATTACAACAATAATAAGTATTGCGTTAATCTTTGGTTCGGTTTTCTTAATTAAGAAGATACCAAATTCATTATTTGTGGATAAGGTATAAATATCGAAGATACAACAATAATTTGACGGGGGAAAATATGTTAGACATTTTGATCGTAGAAGATAATAAGGAAATAGGGCAGTTATTGCAGAACTTCCTTCGGAAGGAAAACTACGTGGTCAGCATTGCTGAAAGCGGAGAAAAAGCCTTGGAAATATTCGATAGATATGGGGCAAAACTTGTAATACTAGATCTTATGCTGCCTGGTATGGATGGCTTTTCTGTCTGTTCAAAGATAAGGGAAGATTCCAATGCCCATATTCTTATAGCCAGCGCAAAAACTGAGAAAGATGATAAACTTAAAGGCCTTAATCTTGGAGCAGATGACTATATCGAAAAACCTTATGATATCGATATCCTGATAGCAAAGATCAATGGCATATTTAAGAGAAAGTACGCCAGAGAAGAGATAGTGGAGGGAAATCTAAAGCTTAACACTGTTACCAAAAGCCTTACTGTATCAGGAAAGTCAGTGGAAGTAACCGTCAAAGAATTCGAACTTCTGAAACTTCTTATTGAGAATAAGAATGTTACTTTGAAGAAAGATTATATCTTCAATACAATATGGGGAAGCGATAGTGAGTCGGAATTACAAACCCTTACTGTACATATAAAATGGCTTCGTGAAAAGATTGAAGAAGATCCAAAGAAACCTACACATATAATAACTGTTTGGGGCGTGGGATACCGCTTCGAGTAATTAGTTAACATAAAAGTGGACCTAGGGGCCTGGACCCTTGGCTCATTTTGGGGGAGAAAGATTTTGAGCAAATTTAAAAAAGCCTCAGGGCTGATAATCTTATTAGAAATAATATTAATAGCGGGAATAGATTTCTTCTACATTATAAATAGATCTGATGAAAAGGGATATCATAAAGTGGATGTGGAAAGGATCATCTATCTTCTGGAAAATGAAGCAAAAAGCCAGAATGATTCAGAATCCCAGAGTAAGTCCGATCTAATTAATAGTATTAATAAAATCGACTTAAGCCAGTATGAAACTGTGATCAGTATCAGTCCTTTTGATCCAGATGAAATCTGCAATAATGAATATGTGGTAGAAGAAGTAAATGGTACCCTCCTTAGATTTGAATATAAGGAATCGGATGAAAAATCAGGACTTCTTCCTATGAATATCGGACTTGTAGTAATGTTTTTAGCCACAGTTATATTGCTTAATTATATAAGGATAAAGGTGGTAGCGCCATTTACAAAAATGTCAGATATGACAGTGGAATTAGCTAAGGGAAATCTTTCAACTCCAATAAAGGAAGAAAAAAGCAGATTCTTTGGCAAGTTCCTCTGGGGAATGGACATGCTGAGGGAAAACTTAGAAGACAGCAAAGCTAAGGAACTTGAATATCAGAAAGAAAAAAAGACCATGCTGCTTTCTCTTTCACATGATATTAAGACGCCTCTTTCAGCAATTCAGCTTTATACCAAAGCCATGTCAGAGGGACTCTATGATACTGAAGAAAAAAAGCAGGAAGCCTATGCCGGGATACTTAACAATACAAAGCAGATAAAGACATACTGCGATGAAATCTATAAGTTATCCAGAGAAGATTTTATGGAACTTAGTGTAAATGTGGGAGAAGTTTATCTGTCCCAGGTTCTTGATAAGGTCAGTGATTATTACAGGGATAAACTTTCTGTGCTGCATACAGAATTTAAGCTTTCTGAATATGATGACTGCCTTCTTTCGGCAGATAAAGACAGGTTAGAGGAAGCCCTGCAGAATCTTATGGAAAATGCCATTAAGTACGGGGATGGTAAAGAAATAAGCATTTCATTTTCGGATGAAGAGGATTGCAAGCTTGTCACTGTATCCAATACAGGTTGCAGTTTAGAAGAAAATGATATCAGTAACATTTTCGATTCTTTCTATAGAGGAAGCAATACCAAAAACATTGGCGGAAATGGACTTGGCCTCTATATAGTAAAGCAGCTTATGAAAAAAATGGATGGAGATGTATTTGCTGAAATATCTAAAGATAGATTTAATATAACGCTTGTGTTAAGAAAAGCGTAATCAATATAAAAGTGCGATATATGATATCTGGTACGTACTAAATAAACTCACAGTTTAACAATTATAATTTTATTATTTATGGTACATTCTTTATTCCGATGCCTTTCTTCCTATAGCTTCATATATCTTGGGGTATCTTTTTAGATAATCTGATTTTAATCAATATCCCAATTTAATGATTATTTAATAATTGATATTTTATCATATAGCTACAATAAAAAAATATGTTTTTTATTGAGATGATATTTATAGAAGTTATATATAGAGAAAGGGCTATTATATGTTTTTGAAAATACTGAAAAAAGATATAAAGAGAAATAAGACCATGAATCTTATTCTTTTCCTCTTTATCATACTTGCCACGGTGTTTGTTTCCAGTGGGCTTAATAATCTTATATCAGTTTTAAATGGAACTGACTATTACTTAGATACTGCTGGAGTTGGAGATTATTTTGCCATCACTTTATGTGGTAAAGACGACACAAAGGTAAAGGAAGTATTAGATAAAGGGGACGGAATTAAAAGTTATAAGATGGACAGGATCCTTATCGGAAGTGAGGATGTAGAAAATGATAAGAAGGAACGTTTTAAGACAAATTCTTATATGATGCAGTCCATTGAAGACAGTAAGATAAAATTCTATGACATAAATAATAAGGTTATAAATAGTGTAGAGAAGGGGCATATCTATGTTACAAGAAATTTTCTTGCAACAAATGGATTTAAAGAAGGAGATAAGATCTATCTTACATTTAAAGGTTATAAAAAAGCTTTCATTGTAGACGGAAAGGCGAAAGACGCATTTCTTGGTTCTAATTTTATGGGAAATACCAGATTCCTTCTTAATGACGAGGATATGGAGGATCTTTACAGCCAGCCGGAGTCAGATAATTTTGAGGGAAGAGTCATTTATATTGAAACAGATGATGCAAATGCAGTAAGAGGAGTTATAAGTAATATTGATAAGGTTCAGTTTTCAGAATCCAGAAAGATAATAATTCTTACTTACATATTGGATATGATAATCGCCTTTGTAATAGTTATCCTTAGTATCTGCCTTATCATAGTATCATTTGTAATTCTTAAATTCTCCATTGGATTTACTATCCAGGACGATTATCGAGAGATTGGCGTTATGAAGGCCATCGGCATCAGAAATAGAAAGATCAGAAGCCTTTATATGGTTAAGTATATAGCCATTGCGGCGGTGGGAGCTCTAGTGGGACTTTTTATCAGTTTTCCTTTTGGTAACATGCTGATGAAGAGCGTAACAGAGAATATGGTGCTGGGAAATAATTACGGCAAATATCTGAATATCTTAGGTGCGTGTCTTGTATTCCTTGTTATTGTGGGACTTTCTTATCTTTCAACAGGCAAACTTAAGAAGATGACACCTGTCGACGCAATAAGAAGTGGTGAGATCGGAGAAAGATTCAGGAAAAAAAGAGGTATCAGGATAAGCCGAAGTCATGCAAAGAATTATCTTTATCTTGCATGGAATGATATAGTAAGCAGCCCTAAGAGGTTTTTAAATATCATCATTTCATTTACCCTCTGTACCCTGTTTGTGCTCATACTTTCAAACACTACAGCCAGCATGGACAGTAATGTATTTATCGATGCGCTGGCTACAAGAGCAGACCTTTATCTAAAATCAGAGAAGGTAAATGGAATCGACCCGACAGAACTGGGCCTTCCGGAGGATACAGATAAGATTGAATTCTTTAATTTTATGTTCAGGGAGGATGGAAGAGCTGACTACGAAAAGTACCTTAAAATGTTAGAGGATTATCTTAAAACAGAAGGCTTTGATTGTAAGGTGTCAAATGAGATCACCTATACTTACAAGATAAGATTTAACGGAGCAGAATATAGCTACAAGATGCTTCAGCCACTGGATCCATCAACTCCTGATTATCCGGTAAAAGAAGGAAGTTTTCCTCAGAATAAAAATGAGATCATGATAACTCCGGCGGTGGCTGATAGTATCGGCGCAAAAATCGGTGATACAGTGGAGATTGATTTTGGCACATCCGTTGAAAAATGTACCATTTCCGGAATTTATGAATCCATGAATAATTTAGGGCAGATGATAAAGCTTCACAGTGATGCGCCAACAAGCTTTAAATATGCCACATATTCAAGCCATAAGCATATTTATTTTAATGATTCTCCTTCAGAGAAGGAATTACAAAGAAGAAAAGAAAAGTTAAGAGTAATTTATGGTGAAGAGGATGTAATAGATCAAAGAGACCTTTGTGTAAGTGAGATGAATGCTCTGGATACCATTAAGAAGGTTGAATATCTTCTCTTAATAATAACTATCATCGTCATACTCTTAGTAACAGTAATGATGGAAAGAACATTTATATCAGATGAGAAAAAACAGATTGCAATCCTTAAAGCTGTGGGCTTTAGAGATATAGAAGTTATGAAATGGCAGATCATGAGATTTACTCTACTTGCAGTAATATCTGGAGTTATAGCAGCTATTCTTTCAATACCAGTAACTCCGGTGGCTCTAAAACCAATATTTGGAAATCTTGGCCTGTCACATTTTGATGTAGTTTACAATTTTATAAGTCTTGCGAAATATCCGATCATAATTGTCGGATGCACAGTGTTTTTTGCAGGACTTACAGCCCTTCATTCAAGAAAGATAAAGGCTAGAGATACAGCATCGATTGAATAATAGGATTGATTTAGATTAAGATCCGCAATGGACTAAGAAAAAATATATGCGGTAGAGTGGTGATCAGATCGTGAAAGGAGAAATATATGGCAGTTGTTTTAGATGTTAAAGATTTATGCAAAACATATGTATTAGATAAAAGACAGAATAATGTACTTAAAAATGTATCATTTAAGGTGGAAGAAGGGGAAATGGTAGCTATTATGGGGCCTTCAGCTTCTGGTAAATCAACTCTTCTTTATAGTGTGTCGGGAATGGACAGCGCCACCAGCGGCAGAGTTTTATTTGGAGATAGAGACATCACAAAAATGAAGAAAAATGAGTTGGCGGATGTAAGATTAGATGAGATGGGTTTTATATTCCAGCAGATGTTTATGATGAAGAATCTTACAATCTTAGATAACATACTTCTTCCGGGACTTCAGAGTAAGAAGCTTAAAAGAAGCAGGAAAGAAGTGACAGAGTTCGGGGAAGAACTTATGAGAAAACTGGGGATTATAGAAGCGGCAGATCATGATATAAACGAAGTGTCCGGTGGACAGCTGCAGCGGGCCTGCATCTGCAGAAGTATGATAAATAAGCCAAGGCTGCTTTTTGCAGACGAACCAACAGGAGCCTTAAACCGCACTTCTTCAAACGAAGTAATGGAGGAGCTGATAAAGATCAATAAAGAAGGCACTACCATAATGATGGTAACCCACGATGCAAAGGTAGCAGCGAAATGCTCAAGAGTGCTTTACATAGTAGACGGAAATATCAAGGGCGAATTCTACAACAGCAATGAAAAAACGGAGAAAGAAAGAGAGCGCCTATTAAATGACTGGCTCATGGATCTGGGCTGGTAGACATAAAAATGGACCTATGCCCCCGGGACCTAGGTCCATTTTTATGTCCGTAAAAGTTCATTCCGGGGTTCTAGATTTTGCCTATAAGTGGCCATAACAATTTGAGATTATTAGCCTTCTTCCTTTATATGTTACTATCAAAAAAAGTAGTAACTAGTAATTTAAATATAAAAGGAAGAGGTATATGGAACTTAGTATTGAAACAAAGTGTATATACGGAAATAATCAGGGGAAAGCTGTTGATAATACAGGCTCAATCACTTTTCCTATTTACCAGACAGCAACCTACGCGCATCCAGAAGTAGGAAAAAGCACTGGTTTTGATTATTCCCGTTTACAGAACCCAACAAGAGAAAAACTTGAAAATGTAGTAGCTTCACTGGAAAAAGGAAAGGATGCATTAGCGTTTTCCAGTGGAATGGCAGCAATCACTGCCTTAATGGAAATCTTTAAGCCGGGAGACCATATAATAACGGACTCCGATCTTTATGGCGGAAGTATACGCCTTTTCAATAGCATCAACAAGAAAAATGGCATCGACTTTTCTAGAGTTAATTGTGCCAAAGATGACGTTGAAGCAGAAATAAATCCCAACACAAAAGCAATATATATTGAAACTCCGACAAATCCTATGATGAATGTAGTGGATATAAGGAAAATGGCAGAAATAGCCAAAAAACATGATCTGCTTCTTATAGTAGATAATACATTCCTTTCACCATATTTTCAGAATCCACTGGAATTAGGAGCAGATATAGTGATCCACAGTGGAACCAAATTCCTTGGGGGACATAATGATACCCTGGCTGGTTTTCTTATTACAAATAGAGAGGATCTTTCAGAAAAACTTAGATTTATAATAAAAACTGTAGGCTCAGGACTGGCACCATTTGACAGCTGGCTTATATTAAGAGGAATAAAGACTCTTCCTATCAGAATGGAAAGAGCAGAGGAAAATGCCAAAGCGATAGTAGAATTCCTTTTAAACGAACCTAAGGTAAAAAAGGTTTATTACCCTGGAATAGAAGGTACAGAAGGCTATGAGATAAGTAAGAAGCAGTCCAGAGGCTTTGGTTCTATGCTTACCTTTGAATTAGAAAGCCCAGAACTGGCAAGACACATTTTAAAATATACAAAGCTTATACCTTTTGCAGAAAGTCTAGGAGGAGTTGAGACCTTGCTCACATATCCTTTTACTCAGACTCACGCTGATGTGCCAGAGGAAATAAGGATTGCAAATGGTATTACAGAAAGTGTTCTTAGAATGTCTACAGGAATCGAGGCAAAGGAGGATCTTATAAAAGACTTAAAAGATGCCATAGATTCTTATGATGGATATAAGGCGCAGTATATATAATGCCACCGCATAATACAACGTGAAATAAAGGTTTGGATAATATATGTCAGAGAGAAATTTGAATTTTAATGAAATAATAAACAGGAAAGATACAGACTGTTTAAAATATGATTTTGCCTTAAGAAGGGGACTTCCTGAGGATGTACTGCCTCTTTGGGTGGCGGATATGGATTTTAAAACCTCTTCATATATTGAGGATGCTCTTAAACAAAGAGTTGAACATGGTATTTTTGGATATAGTGAATCAAGGGATAGATATTTTAATGCACTTTCTTCCTGGATGAAAAGACATCATGATTGGGATATAGATAGAAGATGGCTGATAAAGACTCCCGGAGTTGTCTTTGCTCTTGCGATGGCTGTTAAGGCATTTACTGAAGTGGGAGATGCGGTGCTGATACAGCAGCCGGTGTATTATCCATTTTCTGAAGTGATAGAAGATAATAAAAGAAGGATAGTCAGCAATGATCTTATATTAGGTGATGATGAGAGATATTATATAGATTTTGATGACTTTGAAAAAAAGATAATTGAAAATGATATCCGTCTTTTTCTTTTATGTAATCCTCACAATCCATCCGGACGTGTGTTTAAAAGAGAAGAATTAGAAAAGATAGGGAATATATGCTTAAAACACAAAGTTATAGTGGTAAGTGATGAGATCCACAATGATTTTGATTTTTACGGGAAACATACAGTGTTTGCAAATATAAAGAAAGAATTTGCAGATATATCCATAACCTGTACTTCTGCAAGTAAGACTTTTAATTTAGCAAGTATGCTTATCTCAAATATTTTGATCCCGGATCAGAAGTTAAGAAGGACATTTAAGGCTGAGGTAAATGCCGCCGGCATAAGTCAGCTTTCTGTCCTTGGACTTGTGGCCACAGAGGCTGCATATACATATGGAGATGAGTGGTATTTTGCCATGAAAGAATATGTAAAGGCAAATATCGAATATGTAAGAGATTATGTTGAAAAAGAACTTCCAGGAGTAAAGATGGTAAGGGGAGAAGGCACTTATCTCGTATGGCTGGATTTTAGAGGAACTGGAATTAATGCAGAAGAACTGGATAGAAGGATCATTTATGAGGCAAAACTCTGGCTGGATAGCGGAAAGATATTCGGAAAGACCGGAGCAGGTTTTCAGAGGATAAATGTTGCTACCCCAAGAAGCATACTTGAAGAATGCTTAAGACGAATTAAAGATGTGTTATAGCTAAAAGTTATCACTAATAAGAGATTATAAGAATTATACAGAACAAGATACTGATGCTAGAATTAGAAACCGTAAAGAATAAAAAAAGAGGTGATAACTGTGAATCAGATATTATGTTTTGGAGATTCAAATACCTGGGGGTATGATCCCATTACTAAACAAAGATTTTCAACTGGGATCAGATGGACAGGACGACTTAGAGATAAGCTTTCAGAGCAGAATATAAAAGTGCTTGAAGATGGACTTTGTGGAAGAACAACAGTCTATGAAGATGAAACAAGACCCGGTAGAAAAGGGATTGACTCAATCAGGGAAGTGTTCAATAAGAAAAATGATATAGATGCAGTTGTTATCATGTTAGGAACAAATGACTGTAAGACTTATAACAGGAGCAGTGCCGTAAGCATTGCAAATGGAATGAATGACTGTCTTGATATAGTTTTAGAACATGTGGATGCAAAAAATGTTTTACTTTTGTCACCTATTCATCTGGGAAAATATGTATGGCATGAAGGATATGATATAGAATTCTGTAAGGATTCGGTAGAAGTATCAAAGGGACTTAAAGAAGAATATAAAAAGATTGCTGAAAAGCGTGGTGTGAATTTCTTATCAGCATCGGATTATGTAGTCCCAAGCAGAGAAGATCAGGAACATATAAATGAACTTGGACATAAGGTGTTAGCTGATGTTATCTATAAAAAAATTATTCAGATGAACTCAAATTGCGCATAGGCTTGCACGGTTCTCACTGAACCGGAATAATTATTACTGACTGGAAAAACCAGAGGGAAAATTAAAACCTCTGGTTTTTTTGCGTAGATATCGAGCCGCCAGGCGAGATGCAAATTATATATATGGAGGAATTTAAAATGAAAAAATTAAGAAGAATAGGCAGTTTATTACTTACAGTATCTATGATGCTAGGAGCATTTACAGCCTGTGGAAAAAAAGAAGATAAAGCAAGTAATGACAGACCTGACGTGATAATAGGAACTGCCAATGGTTCTCTTTGTTTAGCTCCACTTCACGTTGCCATAGATAATGGATATTTTGAAGAAGAATTCAAAGCAGCTGGCATTAGCTGGAGAGTAGAAGAAATCGATATGGGTAATATCAGTGATCTTGTGGCCTCTAATAAGATAGATGCATCTACTCAGCTGGCAGGTTCTATGATACCTCAGATCGATAATGGACTTGAGATAACATTTACTGCAGGAATGCATACAGGCTGTACCAAAATCTACACTAAACAGGATTCAGGCATAAATTCAGTTTCAGATCTTAAGGGAAAAAAGATTGGCGTTCCATCATTAGGAGATTCTTCTGTAGTTGCATTAAAGAGAGCTTTATTTGATGAGGGTATTGGTGTTACAACAGATAACCTTGAAGTAGAGTGGGTGGTATATGGACTTACAGATCTTCCTATTGCTCTTGAAAATGGAGCTGTGGACGTTGTTGCATTACATGACCCGGTAGCTTATAACGCCGAGATAGAATATAACTTTAAAAAGATCTTAGATCTTAGTACTGATTCAAAATTTGCAGGTGAATATTGCTGTATGTCATTTGTAACTTCAAGACTTGCAAAAGAGAATCCAAAGGCAGCAGCGGCATATACAAGAGCTATCTTAAAGGCATCAGCTTTTGTTCAGGCAAATCCTGAAGAAGCAGCTAAGTTACAGATTGATAATAATCAGTGTTCAGGAGATTTAGAGACAAATGCAAGTCTTTTAAGATCATATAATTATTCACCATCAGTAAATATAGCTTCAGATACTATCCATAACGCAGCCTCTGAGCTTATAAGAATAGGGGAATTAAAGGCATCAGATCCGGATGTATTTGTAGATAAAGCATTCTCAAAATTTGAGGGTGTGCCAGATTCATATGTATATGAAAATGGTGAATTTAAGGAAGTTAATTAGTAAGTGGAGGGAAAATGAAAAGAAAGTTAATATCAATACTTAAACTGATATTTCCTTTTGTGGTAATAGCACTTTCGTTTCTTGTTTATTACAAGGTAGCGGATAACGGTAAGCAAAAGATAACTAAGCATCCTTATTATCTTTATTTCATTGTTGCTATTGGAATAGTGATCCTTATTGAGATAATTATAGGAGTCTTTATTAGAAGTATCAGAGAAAAGATTTTATATAAAGCACCGCTTTTAAGCGGAATCATAATTTTTTTACTGTTATTAAATTATATAATTACTAAAACAACCTTATTGCCTACATTATATTTTCCATCCTTAGACAGGGTGATAGGACTAATAGTAGAGCAAAGAGTGTTCCTTATAAGTAATGTGTTAGATTCATTTAAGCTGCTTATATCAGGCTTTTTATGGGGAGCAACAGTAGGATTTTTAACAGGACTTGCCCTTGGTTATTTTAAGAAAGTAGGTTATTGGCTTAATCCTGTAACTAAGGTTATAGGACCAATACCAACAACCGCCTGGATACCGCTTGTTTTATCAACATTTCCAACTACACAGAGCGCCAATATCTTTCTTATAGCTTTTGCGGTATGGTTCCCTGTTACTCTTATGACCAGCAGTGGTATTCAGAGTGTAAGTAATGTGAATTTTGAAGTATCAAGAACCTTGGGTGCTTCCACATTATATCAGATCTTACATGTAGCCATTCCTGCGGCGATGCCTAGCATTTTTCTTGGAGTATTCTATGGAACAGTATCTTCTTTTTCAACTTTAATGGCAGTTGAAATGAATGGTAACTCCAGTGGAATAGGCTGGTATATAAACTGGCAGAAATCAGTAATGATGTATGACGGAGTATATGCGGGACTTATAATCATTGCCACAATATGTTCTCTTACTCTTACTGTATTATTCAGAGTCAGGGACAAAGTTCTTATCTGGCAGAAGGGAGTGATCAAATGGTAGGAGAAATTAGTATTAAAAATGTCAGCAAGAAGTTTGAAGCGTTGGATTCTTCAAGAGAAGAAGTACTGGCCTTAAATGACTTTAACCTGAATATAAAACCAGGATCTTTCGTCAGCCTTATAGGTCCTTCGGGATGTGGTAAGTCGACTCTTTTAAGAATAATCGGAGGTCTTGAAACAGCAAGCAGCGGCAGCATATTTTTGGATGGAAAAGAGATAAAGAAACCTGGAAGTGACAGGGGGTTTGCATTCCAGGGATCAAATCTTTTTCCATGGCTTACAGTTGAAAAGAATATAGCCTTTGGTCTGAAGGCAAGACACATTTACAAGGAAAAAAAGCAGGATGTACAGGAGTATATAAAGCTGGTGGGACTTGAAGGCTTTGAAAAATCATATCCTCATCATCTGTCAGGAGGAATGCAGCAAAGAGTTTCTCTTGCAAGAGCTCTGGTGGGACATCCGGCAGTGCTGCTTTTAGATGAGCCTTTGGGAGCACTGGATGCTTTTACCAGGATCAATCTTCAGGATGAGATCTTAAGAATTTGGAAAACATATAATATGACAATGGTAATGGTAACTCATGATGTAGATGAGGCTATATACATGTCAGATCAGGTAGTGGTTATGGCCGCAAGACCTTCTAAAGTAAAGGCTGTGATAGATATTGATCTTCCTCGTCCAAGAGCAAGGGCACAGGATACTTTCCAGGAATACAGGACTAAGATCCTTAATGTGCTTGATATTGGCGGAAAGATAGATGAAGTAGAGTATTATCTATAGATTATAAGGCTGCATAGCCTTTTGATAAAAAATAATTATTACATAAGTAAGGAGACACAAAATGAAAAACAGAGTAACAGTAGCAACTTTAAACGTTATCCTTGGAGCATTTATTGCCCTTATACCATTTGTTTTATTTCCGGTATGCAACCATGATGAAAAGAGGATGGCTTGCTATTTCACGGGTAAGGCAGAAGTTGTGACAGGTATAGCTGTAGCAGTTCTTGGTATCGTATATCTGGTTAGCAAATGCAAAGGAATAAGAATCGGTATTACAATTGCTGAAATTGTAAATGCTGTGGTAGTAATATCATTTATCAAAGTTATCGGCCTTTGTAAGATGGCTACAATGGCTTGCCAGGTAAAGACTAAGCCGGCTCTTATTGTTGCTTCTATAATTCTTTTAGTAGTACAGATAGCAAATCTTGTAGTTTTATCAAAAGGACATAATGATGAAAAAAACAGTGAAATACATAGTAAAGAGGATAAAGAGTAATAAGAAAGATGCGCTTATACTTGGCTTTTTAGCAATCATTTTCAGCTTAACTTTATTTGCCGGAATCCTGGTTAGTTACAGCTTAAAAAAAGGAATTGATAATACTGCAAAAAGATTAGGAGCTGACGTAATGTTAGTTCCTAAGGGAGCCAAGGAAAATGCAGAAAATCTGATGCTGACAGGCCAGAGAAGTACATTTTACTTTGAAAATGAGAACTATGAAAAGTTAAAAGATATCTCAGGCATAAAGGAAATAACAGCTCAGTGTTTTCTTAAATCCCTTTCGGCAGACTGCTGTGCAGCAGAAGTTGAGATAGTATTCTTTGATAAAGATACAGATTTTATAATCAGTCCATGGATTGAAAATAAATATAAAGACAAACTGGGTAAAAATGAAGTGATAGTAGGTTATGGAATTAGTCTGGAAGATAATTCCATAAAACTTTTTGGGGATGAATATAAGGTTGTGGCCCAGATGGCAAAGACCGGTACAAGCCTTGATAATTCAGTTTATTTTTCTTCGGAATCTAAAAAAGAACTTGTTCTAAAGGCCCTGGAGAAGGGATCATTTTTAACGGAGGAACAAAAAAAGGAGGATCTTATTTCCTCTATTTTTTTCAATGTTGATGATAAAAGCAGCGTAAGTGAGATACTAAAGGAATGCCATAAAAGAATAGGAGATTCATTTGATATTGTATATCCTAAAGAGTTAAATGAATCTTTTATTGAGAATCTTGGAATCATAAAAAAGATTATTGAAAATTCTGGCATTATAGGAGGGGGCTTACTGTTTTTATTATTACTTGTCACAGAACATCTTTCTATCTGGAAAAGAAGAAAAGAAGTGGCACTTATGAGGATACTGGGGAATAAAAAGAAAAGTATCATAAAAGCAATGCTTGGCGAAAATTTGATAGTGGGACTTACTGGAGGGCTGATAGGGATTTTTATTGGAAGTCTGATACTTATTCCTTTTAGCAACTGGCTGGGAATCCTTCTTAAGATGCCGTATTTAGGACCAGGTCTTTTGGAATATCTGATCATTATAGTTGTGATACTTATCGTTATATCTCTGGTTATATGTTTTACATCAATTTTATCTATTCTTTCTGTTGTAAAACTAGAACCATATCAGGCACTAAGGAGGGAAGCTTAAATGATACTTAAAGCAGACCATATAAATAAAAGTTTTGGAAAAAGAACTGTATTATTGGACCTTAGTTATGAGTTTTCAAAAGGAAAGATTTATGTTGTAAGGGGAGAATCTGGTGCAGGAAAGAGCACTTTACTTGCAATCCTGGCGGGGTTTTTAAGGCCTGATGGGGGAGATGTATTTTTTAAAGGGGTGGACATATTCGGTTTAAAAGATGAGGAATATTATAAGATCCATCAAAAAGAAGGTTATGTTCCCCAAAGCAATATTCTAATGAAGAATCTTACGGTTTTAGAAAACATAACGGTTCCGTTTTTATTAGAAGAAGATAAGGATGAGGAATATTTAAATGAAACAGCAATCTCTTATCTGGAAAGATTGGGAATATCAGATTTAAAAGATAAATATCCATATGAAATCTCTGGAGGAGAGTCAAAAAGAGTATCTATAATAAGGGCCCTTCTTAATGAGCCGGAAATCCTTATATTAGATGAACCTACTACAGGACTTGATAAAAAAACTGGAAAGATAATTCTTGATTTTATTGATGAATATGTAAAAAAAGGTAATACAGCCATAATAGCCAGTCATGATGATTTGATTGAAAACTATGGCGGGGAGACCATTACTCTGGGGAAATGAAAAGATCATGTTATAAGATTAAACTATAACAAATCATAAACTATATCGATTATTCAAATAAATAATTATGTGGTAATATCTTCTCAACAAGAAAAAAACAAATAAAAAAATAAATCAGGAGGAAGATAACAATGAGTGAAATCAAACAGAGTGCATTAGAGTTAATCGGAGGAACACCAATCTTACAGTTAAATGGTTATTCAAAGAAGAGAGAGATTACTGAAGCAACAGTTCTTGCGAAACTTGAATACTTAAATCCTGCTGGATCAGTTAAAGATAGAGTTGCTCTTGCAATGATCGAAGATGCAGAAGCAAAGGGATTATTAAAGCCGGGGGCTACAATAATCGAGCCAACAAGTGGTAATACAGGTATAGGACTTGCAGCTGTAGCAGCAGCAAAGGGATATAAGGCAATACTTACTCTTCCTGATACCATGAGCGTAGAAAGAAGAAATCTCTTAAAAGCTTATGGCGCTGAGATCGTTCTTACAGAAGGTGCTAAGGGTATGAAGGGAGCAATTTCTAAGGCTGAAGAGCTTAACAAAGAAATCCCTGGTTCAATCATCCTTGGACAGTTCATCAATCAGGCAAATCCAAAGGCTCATAGAGAAACAACAGGACCAGAAATCTGGAAGCAGACAGAAGGAAAGGTTGATATCTTTGTTGCAGGTGTTGGAACAGGTGGAACAGTTACAGGTGTTGGAGAATACTTAAAAGAGCAGAATCCAAATGTTAAGATTGTAGCAGTTGAGCCAGCAACAAGCCCTGTTCTTTCAACAGGAAATGCAGGACCTCATAAGATTCAGGGAATCGGTGCAGGATTTGTTCCGGAAGTATTAAATACAAAGGTGTATGATGAAATCATCACAATCGAAAATGAAGATGCATTTGCAGAAGGAAAAGCATTTGCAGTATCAGAAGGTATCTTAGTAGGTATTTCATCAGGTGCCGCTCTTAAGGCTGCTGAGATCTTAGCTAAGAGACCAGAGAATAAGGGAAAGGTAATCGTTGCATTGCTTCCTGATTCAGGAGATCGTTATCTTTCAACTCCTTTATTTAACTCATAATCTAGAATGATGGCTTGTATTATCACATGTGATATTAAAAGGAGTGATATTTTTGTCAGATAATAATAAAGAAAAATATCTGGAGCTTATTTCTAAATATGTAAAAGAACTAAAGTATGGAAACATAGTTCTTGTGATACAGGATGGAAAAGTAATCCAGATAGATAAAACTGAAAAAATACGATTATAAACTGACTGGAAAGACCAGAGGTTTTTGCGAAGAAAAAGACAAACACTTAAATGCTTTGCATAGACCTCTGGTATTTTTGTCTGATGCTGTAGCCGCTGGTAGGGCATAGGTTCGCAAAACCGAAGTTGGTGGTTCGAATCCGCCCAGTATCGTTTTATTAGTAACTAACTTACTTTACATAGTTTAAGTTAGACTTGGTAACTAACTCACTTTTTGTAGTTTAATATGAAAGAAGGAATTTCTATGAGTAACACATACAAAGATCTTCAGAACTCACATCCCTGCTTCGGGGGACATAGAAATAATGCAGGTAGGATACATCTTCCTGTAAGTCCAGGATGCAATATAGCATGTCGTTTTTGCGACAGAAGTATAAATGATGTAGAAGAAAGACCGGGCGTTACATCTAAAGTGATAAAACCGGAAGAATCAGTAGAAATATTAAATAAGGCATTGGAAATATGTCCAGATATCAAAGTTGCCGGAATCGCCGGCCCTGGAGATACCCTTGCCAGTGATAATGCTTTAAACACTTTTAAGATCATAAAAGAAAAATTCCCAGATTTAATTAAATGCATGAGTACCAATGGTCTTCTGCTTAATGAAAGAGCAGAGGATGTAATAGAGGTGGGCATTGATTCCCTTACGGTTACGGTAAATGCAGTTGATCCGGAAATTGAAAGTAAATTAAATGATTTCATTATCTATCATGGTAAAAAAATTGAAGGTGTAGAAGCAGCAAAGATTCTTATTGAAAACCAGTTAGCCGGTATAAGAAAAGTTGCTGCAGCAGGCATAACAGTAAAGGTAAATACAGTATTTGTTCCTGAGATAAATGGTGATCATATAGAAGAGATAGCACGTACTGTTAAAGAAGCTGGTGCAAGTATCTATAACATAATACCACTTATACCTCAGCATAAATTAAAAGACTGCAAAGCTCCTACATGTTTAGAGATAGATGGAGTAAGAACAAAAGCATCAAAGTATATAGATGTCTTCAGACATTGTCAGCATTGCAGAGCTGATGCGGTTGGAGTTCCAGGCAAATCAGAATTTGGAGATCAGATTTATCAGAGAAGATTAAAGGTTAAGGAGACATTTTCTCATGGATAAGGTAAAGGGAAGGATTGCTGTAGCATCCAGTGACGGTATTGTAGTAAACAGTCACTTTGGCAGAACTGCCAAGTTCTATATTTATGATGAATCTGATGAAAAATATGAATTTATAGAAGAAAGAGATGCCGATGTGGTTTGTGATAAAGGAAACCACGATGAAAATTCTTTATTAAATAAGGTGAAAAGTATTGCTGATTGTGACTTCCTTTTGGTAAGTAAGATTGGCGACGGAGCCTTGAGAGTTGTTGAAGAATACGGGATTGAGGCATACGAAATACCTGGAATCATAGATGATTCCATCAAAAAATTAACCCAGTTTATTAAATTAAAAGATTTATTTTTATAGGAAGGAAACTAAAAAATGAGTGAATTAAGACAGATTGCAATTTATGGTAAGGGTGGTATCGGTAAGTCAACTACTACTCAGAACTTAACAGCCGGTTTGGTTGAACATGGCAAAAAAGTAATGGTAGTTGGATGCGATCCTAAGGCAGATTCTACAAGACTTTTACTTGGTGGATTGGCTCAGAAGACAGTACTTGATACTATCCGTGAAGAGGGTGAAGACATCTCATTGGATAGAATCCTTAAAGAAGGATACGGTGGAACAAGATGTGTTGAATCCGGTGGACCTGAACCAGGTGTTGGATGTGCTGGTCGTGGTATTATCACTTCCATTAACATGCTTGAGAACCTTGGAGCTTACACAGAAGATCTTGATTATGTATTCTACGACGTTTTAGGTGACGTTGTTTGTGGAGGTTTCGCAATGCCTATCCGTGAAGGAAAAGCTAAAGAAATCTATATTGTAGCCAGTGGTGAAATGATGGCTCTTTACGCTGCCAATAATATCTCAAAGGGTATCCAGAGATATGCAAGAACAGGTGGTGTAAGACTTGGAGGTATCATTTGTAATTCAAGAAATGTTGATAGAGAATTAGACCTTCTCCGTGCATTTGCCAAGGAACTTGGTACAAAGCTTCTTTACTTCGTTCCAAGAGATAACATTGTTCAGCATGCAGAGATCAACAAGAAGACAGTTATTGAATATAAGCCAGATTCAAATCAGGCTCAGGAATATAGAAATCTTGCTCAGGCAGTAATTGAGAATACAGATTTCGTAATCCCAACTCCAATGACTCAGGAAAGACTTGAAGAGATCCTTATGGAATATGGAATGATGGAACTTGCAGACGATTATAAGATCTAATAAAAAACGCTTTATATAAAAGCAGATAATGTTACGTTAATTGACTGACTAGACAACTGGAGGTTAGTAAATCTTAAGATAAGAAAGGAAATAGAAATTATGGGAAAAATAAATCAGTCAATCACAGAATTAGTAGGAAGAACACCATTACTTCAGTTAAATGGATATGAAAAAAAACATGATATAAATGCAAATATCATAGCTAAGCTTGAGTATTTTAATCCTAACCAGAGTGTTAAGGATCGTATAGCTCTGGCAATGATCGAGGATGCAGAATCAAAGGGACTTTTAAAACCTGGAGATACTATTGTTGAAACTACAAGTGGAAATACAGGTATCGGACTTGCAGCAATTGCGGCATCAAAGGGATACCCTTTCAGAGTTTATATTCAGGATCAGGTAAGTGAGGAACGTTTCAAGGTTATAAGAGCCTTCGGTGGTGTTCCGATTAAACTTACAGAAGAGCCAACTATTGCTAAAACATTAAAGGAAACAAATGGTGATTTCGTTGCGGCAATTAAGAGCCTTAAGGAAGAAGTACTCAGCAAGGAAGAAAATGTATTCTTTGTTGATCAGTGCTCAAACCCGGCAAACCCAGCAGTTCATAAGAGAACTACAGGACCTGAGATCTGGGAGGATACAGATGGTAAGGTAGATATCTTGGTTGCAGCAGCAGGTACAGGTGGAACTATTTCAGGAACAGGAGCTTTCCTTAAGGAGAAAAATCCAAATATTAAGATCGTTGGTGTTCAGCCAGGACCAAATTCTATTCCAAGTGATGATGTGCCACAGCCAGAACATGAAATAACAGGCGTACATCCATTTGTAGGGGTGCCAGATAATCTTATCCCATCAACACTGGATAGAAACATTTACGATGAATATGTAGCAGTTGAAGCTCTTGATGCATATGAAGCTGTTCGCGAAGTTGCAAAGACAGATGGAATACTTGTTGGTGAATCATCAGGTGCAGCACTTTTTGCAGCAAGACAGATCGCATCTAAGGAAGAAAATAAGGGAAAGAATATTGTTGTGATTTTCCCTGATACAGGACTCAGATATCTTTCAACAGGACTTTTTGATTAGGAGGACCTAAATGGCTATTAATACTACAAGTTCTAATCTTGCAACCAGAGAGAACAGAATTGGTTCAATTACAGGTTACGTTGGAACATTAAAAGACTTAGCAACACAGAGTGAGTGTGGAACATTAAAGGGATGTTCAAGATGCTTTTCCCAGTCCAGTACTTGTCTTTCAAGCTGCGGACTTGGACAGTTATCAGCAATCAGAGATGTAGCTGTAATTCATCATGGACCAGCTGGATGTTCTGTAGCCGGAGCCGGAGCTTATTACATGTCTCGTGTAATGGCAAAGAAGAGAGGCGTTACAAGTGATACTATTTACGTTGGAACAGATATGAATGAAAATGATACCATTTTCGGTTCAACAGCTACCCTTCGTAACGTTATCCTTGAAGTAAATAAGAGATATAAGCCAAAGGCAATATTTGTATCAAGTTCCTGTGCGACAGGTATCATTGGTGAAGATATAGACAGTATAGTAGATGAAGTTCGCGATGAAGTTGGAGTTCCTATTGTTGCTGTTCATTGTGAAGGCTTTAAATCAAGAATCTGGGCTACTGGATTTGATATTGCAGATCATGCGGTTCTTCAGTCTATCGTACAGCCTCCAAGAGAAGGGGTTAAGACTAATAAGATCAACTTCAAGAATTTCTTTGAAAGTGCAAGACCAGAGATAATAGAGATTTTTAAGAGATTCGATCTTGAACCAGTTTTCCTTTACTGTAACTCGACAGTTGAAGAGCTTTCTCATATTTCTGAAAGCCTTGCAACTACTTGTATCTGCGGTACTTTAGGTAACTATTTAGGTAATGCCCTTGAAGAAAAATACAATGTACCATATGTAAGAAGTATTAATCAGTGTGGTATCAAAGGTTTTGAAACATGGCTCCGTGAGATTGGTAAGGTAACTAACAGAAGCGAAGCTGTTGAAAAGTATATTGAAGAACAAAGAGCAATCTATCTTCCACAGATTGAGGAAGTTAAGAAAGAATTAAAGGGACTTACTGCAGTTCTTGGAATGGGTCCTGGATATACATTTGAAGTATCAAGAGTTCTTGATGAACTTGGTATCAAGGTAGTTTGGGCTCTGGCTTGGCATTATGATAAGAAATATGAAAATGGAGATGTTCCTCCATCAATGAAATATCTTCTTGATAATGATATTGATTTTGAAGCCAGCGTTGCAGATCAGCAGAATTATGAGGTTATGAATATCCTCAATAAATATAAGCCGGATATGTACCTTTCACGTCATCCTGGTTCAACAGTATGGGCGATCAAGAATGGTACACCAGCAATCTACGTAGCAGATGAATATATGATCTTTGGTTACAAGCATACACTTGAATTTGCAAAGACTATTCTTGATGCGATTAAGAACAGAAGCTTTGAAGAGAATCTTGCTAAACGTTCAAAACTTCCATATACAGATTGGTGGTATAAGCAGGATGTGGATAAATTCTTAGAGGAGGCAAAATAGGATGGCAAAGCTATTAGATAAACAGAGATATAAATGTGCTCTTGGGGCAATGCAGACAGTTCAGGCTATTACAAGAGCTCTGCCTATTCTTCATTCTGGTCCTGGTTGTGCACAGAAACTTTCAGAGTCAACTGGAAGTTCAGGTTATTTTTCACCCAATATCTTTCCTTGTACAAGTATCAATGAGAAAGATGTAGTATTCGGTGGAGTTAAGAAACTTAATTCAACAATAGAAAATGCTTTAAAGGTTATAGATGCAGATCTTTATGTTGTTCTTACAGGCTGCATTCCTGAAATCGTAGGAGATGATTCAGGAGAAGTTGTATCAAGATTTGAAGATGCAGAAAAGCCTGTAATATATGCTCCAACAGCCGGATTTAAAGGAAACAACTATAAGGGACATGAACAGGTTGTTGATGCCATAATCGATCAGTACTTAAAGAAGTCTGATAAGAAACAGAAAGGACTTGTTAATATCTGGGCAGATGTTCCATATCAGGATCTTTTCTGGTTAGGAAACATCAGAGAATTAGAAAAGTTAGTAAGTGAACTTGGTCTTACACCAAATACTATATTTGGTTATAAGAGAGGAATTGAAAATATCAATAAGATTCCTGAAGCAGAATTTAATCTTCTTGTTTCTCCTTGGGTAGGACTTGGAAATGTAAAGAAGCTGGAAAGAAAGTTTGGAACACCATATCTTCATTATCCAACTCTTCCAATAGGAGCAACAGAAACAAGCAAATTCCTTAGAGCTGTTGGTGAGTTCGCAGGAGTTGACAAGGATAAAGTAGAAGCTGTCATTAAGGAGCATGAGGATTACTATTATTATCTCATTGAAAGATATGCAGATCTTTTCCTTGAAAATCGTGTTATCAATAAGCAGTTTACAGTTGTGGCAGATGCCCAGTATTCACTTGGAATCACAAAGTTCTTGGTAAATGATCTTGGACTTGTACCAGCTAAGCAGTTTGTAACAGATGATACACCAAAGAACTATAGAGATAAGATCATAGAAGAATTTAAGAATCTTAACTTCGGTTTAGAGGCTGAGGTTTCATTTGAAACTGATGGTTATAAGATTCATGAAGAAATTAAGAATCATGATTATCATGGTTATCCACTTGTATTAGGTGGCTATTATGAAAAAGAGGTTACAGAGAGCCTTAAGGGTAATTTCCTTAATATTTCATGGCCAGTTCAGGATAAGGTGGTGCTTGATGACACTTATGTCGGATACTCAGGTGGTATAAGACTTATCGAAAATATTTATACAGTTGCTGTATCAAGATTTAACTAGTATAGCAGGTTAGTTGCTGTATCAATTATTAAGCAGTATGTTAGGGACAAAGGTTATATATGACTTTTGTCCTTTTTAAGAATAGAGAGGAAATTTATGGCATATAAGATAGCAGTGGGATCATCCGATGAAGTTAAGGTTGATCTTAAATTTGGAGAAGTAGAGGAATTTCTTATATATGAGATTGAAGGAAGAGAAGCTGGACTTGTAGAAAAAAGAAAGGTTTCTTCTTCAGACAGCAATTCCACTGGCAGCGGTGATGATAAGGCTGGTAGCGATGAGAATAAGGCTGGCAGCGGCGATGATCTGGGTTGTGGTGGAAACGGTAAGGGCTGCGGAGAAAATGCTCAGGGCTGCGGCGGAAATGGCCAGGGCTGCAGCGGTCCGAAAGATGTAACTGAAAAAATTGAAGTGATAAAGGATTGCAGAGCGGTGCTTTGTAAGAAAGTTGGATTTCAGGCACAAAAGCAGTTTGAAAAGAAGGCTATATCAGTGTTTGATATTGAATGCGACATTAAAGATGCACTTGATAAGATATCATTTTATTACGACAGGATTGATAAAAAACAGTCACTTAGAAAATGATAGAAATGTTTAGGATTAAGGAAGATGGAAATTAAATTTAGAAATGTAACTTTGCAGGATGCAAAAGAAGTGGCGGAATTAGAAAGAAAATGTTTCCCTGAGGCTGAGGCTGCAGATTATAAAAGTTTTGTAGAAAGAATCGGGGCTTATGGGAGTCATTTTCTGGCTGCAGAATATGAAGGAAAGATCATAGGTCTTGTAGATGGACTTGTGACTGATGAAAAAGATTTAGTGGATGAAATGTATGAAGATGTTGCATTTCATAATGAAGATGGAAGATGGCAGATGATCTTTGGAGTTGAAACTGATCCAGACTTTCAGAAGAAAGGGGTTGCATCTAAGACTTTAGAGAGATTTATAGAGATCGCAAAGCAGGAAAAAAGGCAGGGGCTGGTGCTTACCTGTAAAGAAAAATTAATACCATTTTATGAAAGATTTGGCTTTTTAAATGAGGGGATTTCAGTCTCTAAACATGGCAATGTTAGCTGGTATCAGATGAGACTTAGTTTTTTCCTATAACAGGTAATAATTATTTGTTGTTATAAAACCTATTGACATGGTAGGTTAATAGTTGTAGTATTAGCAACATCAAAAACAAAGGAGGCGTGGAAATGCTTAATATTAATAATATTAAAGTTAATAGTTGCTGTTGTCGAATGCAGATCTCCCGGGCATATAAAATGACTGGCGGGCATTTGTGTCGATGTCTGCGCCAAAAATTCGGATTAGTTAAAACATACTGATTAACTAGATTCGTATAGAGTGTCATTTGCCCGGGAGAAATTATGATCTTTCGGGTGTTTTTTTTGCCGATAATGAGTAAGGTTTGAGTCCATGGCCAAGGCTCAACCAAAAGCAAAGAAACAAAATAAAAATGAAGATAATATCCAAAGGAAAAAAGAAAAGAGGAAATTAATATGAGAAAAGGATTTTTAAAGAAATTTGTAGGACTTGCTGTTGCTGTATCACTTGTAGGAGCATCACTTACAGGATGCGCAGGAAAGAACACTGTTAAGGACTCAGAAAATAAGCAGTCTTCATCAACAGCAGAAGAAAAGAAAGTTGAAAATAATACTGATGATAAAAAAGTATATAGAACTTTAGATGAGATAAAAGAAAGTGGAACCATAAACATTGGTGTATTTTCTGACAAGAGTCCATTTGGATATGTAAATGAAAATGGAGAATATGCAGGATATGACGTTTATCTTGCAGAGAGAATCGCTAAAGATCTGGATGTAAAGGTTAATTACGTATCAACAGAAGCTGCCAACAGAATTGAATATCTTCAGACTGGAAAAGTAGATATTATTCTTGCAAACTTTACAGTAACTAAAGAAAGAGCAGAGGAAGTAGACTTTGCACTTCCATACATGAATGTAGCTTTAGGTGTCATTTCTCCTGATTCAAGAGTTATTAAATCTCTTGACGAAGTAACAAAGGATGATCAGATCATTGTTATTTCTGGTACAACTGCTGAGACTTATCTTGAAAAGAATTATCCTGATATCAAGCTTCAGAAGTATGACGCTTATGCAGAAGCAAAGACAGCTTTTGAAAATGGAAATGCAGCAGCATGGGCAAATGACAACACAGAAGTTATTGCATTTTCACTTGAAAATAAAGGCTTCACAGTAGGTATTCCTTCACTGGGAGATGCTGATACTATCGCTCCAGCTGTAACAAAGGGAAATGAGTCTCTCCTTAACTGGCTTAATGATGAGATCACTAATTTAGGAAATGAGAAGTTCTTCCATGCAGATTATGAAGCAACTCTTCTTGATACATATGGCGCAGATTATGAAGATACACTTGTAGTAGAGGGTGGAAAGGTTCAGTAATGGATTTTGAGACTATAAAAGAATACCTGCCTAGATTTTATGAAGCGCTCCTGTTAACCCTTAAGATAGGCTGGTTGGGAATACTTCTTGCTTTCGTACTGGGAATCATAGGAGCCGCTATTATATATTTTAAAATTCCGATAATAAGAAGGATAGTATCATTTTATATTGAATTATTCAGAAATACACCGCTTTTGGTTCAGTTATTTTTTATCTACTTTGCCCTTCCAAAGATTGGAATAAAAATAACAGCTGAAAAGTGTGGAATCATAGGACTTGGACTTTTGGGTGGAGCTTATATGATCGAAACTCTTAGAAGTGGTCTCGATGCTGTTGAAAAGGTTCAGTATGAAAGTGCTATGTCCCTTGGGATGACAAGGTTACAGGTATTCTTTTATATAATTCTGCCGCAGGCTTTCACAAGAAGTATCACAGGTCTTGTGGCAAATGTCATTTTCCTGCTGAAGGAAACATCGGTTTTTTCTACTATAAGCCTTATGGATCTGATGTTTACCGCTAAAGATCTTATAGGAATGTACGCAAAGACTATTGAATGTCTTTCACTGCTGGTTGTTTTTTATCTTATAATGCTGCTTCCTGTATCTATACTTGGAACTGTGATAGAAAGGAGAGCGAGATATGCAGAGTTTGGGGCTTGATGTTCTCTTTAAAGGAATTAATTTTATAAGATTATTAAAAGGTCTTTGGGTATCGGTGAGGATCAGTCTCATTTCCGTATCGATCAGTATCGTTTTAGGACTTATATGCGGAGTGCTTATGACATCGAAAAGAAGGATCATAAGAGGCGTATTTCGTGTATATCTTGAGATAGTGAGGATTATTCCTCAGATGGTGCTGCTTTTTATTGTTTATTTTGGAAGCACAAGAGCACTGAATATAAATATTACTGCTGAATTGTCAGCTATTATAGTTTTTGTTTTCTGGGGAACTATAGAAATGGGAGATCTTGTAAGAGGTGCCATTTCTTCAATCCCTAAGGTTCAATATGAATCTTCTTATGCTTTAGGCTTAAATAAATTTCAGGTTTATTTTTATATTATTCTGCCACAGACTTTAAGAAGGCTGATACCATTGTCTATTAATCTGGTAACCAGGATGGTAAAGACCACGTCACTGGTGCTTATGATAGGAATTGTGGAAGTATTTAAGGTGGCACAGCAGATAATTGAAGCCAATAGAAGAACGTCACCTAATGCAGCGTTTGGAATATTTGCAGTGGTTTTTTTGATGTATTTCCTGGTATGTTGGCCTATCAGTAAGCTAGCGAACCATTTAGAAAAGAAGTGGGCATGAAATCAGGATTGGCACACATTTAGAGAAAGGTTTTGAATTAATATGAGCAGTCTTGTTAAAGTTACGGATTTAAATAAAAAATACGGAGATAATACAGTATTAAATAATATCAACCTTTCTGTGGATAAAGGTGAAGTGGTTGTAATAATCGGCCCATCAGGATGTGGCAAAAGTACATTCCTTAGATGTCTCAATGGACTTGAAACTATAAACTCTGGATCAGTTGAAATTGATGGGGAGAGAGTAGATCCGAGGGATAGAAGCATTTTCAAGTTAAGACAAAAAGTTGGAATGGTGTTTCAGTCCTATGAATTATTTCCTCATAAGACTGTGCTGCAAAATATCATCCTGGCACCTATAAAGGTTCAAAAAAGAAAGAAGGATGAAGTAATAAAGGAGGCTTTGGAATTACTGAAAAAAGTAGGGCTTGAAGATAAAAAGGATTATTATCCAAGACAGCTGTCTGGCGGACAAAAGCAGAGAGTTGCCATTGTAAGGGCCCTTATAATGAATCCGGAAATACTACTTTTTGATGAGGTTACAGCGGCCCTTGATCCGGAAATGGTCCATGAAGTACTAGAAACTATGCTTAGTCTGGCGCGGGAAGGCTCAACCATGGTGATAGTGACTCATGAGATGGCATTTGCAAAAGCAGTTGCAGACAGGATAGTATTTTTCGATAATGGTGACATTGTAGAAGAATCAAGGGATGTAAAACAGTTTTTCCAAAATCCATCCACTGAAAGAGCAAAGAAATTCCTAAGCACATTTACATACGAGGAATAAGAAGAGAATGGTCCATGAAATGGTCCATGGTCCCGGGGGCTGTGGTTCACTTTTATGTCAACTAAAAGTTTGGGGATATCTATAGAGAAGGCTTGACCCGGTGAGCTGTGCATAATAGAATTTTAGATAGCGAATATTTAATGAAGATATCATTGAAAGGAGCAGATATTTAATGGAAAGAGTTTATAATTTTTTAAAGGATGCAGGAACATATTTCCTTGCTACAGTTGATAAGGATCAGCCAAGAGTAAGGCCTTTCGGAACAGTGAATATTTTTGAAGGAAAGTTATATATCCAGACTGGAAAAGTTAAGGATGTTTCAAAACAGATCCACGCTAATCCAAAGGTTGAAATATCAGCTTTTAAGGATGGCAAATGGATCCGTGTAGCCGGAGAACTTGTAGCAGATGAAAGAAGAGAAGCAAAGCAGTCAATGCTTGATGCTTATCCACAGCTTGCTGGAATGTATTCTGCAGATGATGATAATACAGAAGTGCTTTATTTTAAAAATGCCACAGCTACATTTTCATCATTTACCAGCGCACCTGAAGTAGTGGAATTTTAATGTGTCAGCTACACATTATTGTGGTGGAATATTGATGAATTTGGCCCGGGTTGAGATATTTGGTTCATTACAAGTATTTCATCTGCGGGCTTTATTTTTTTGCTTTTTCAGATTAAAATAAAATGGCGTGTTTATTACACAGAATATAAATGAACAAAAATTGAGGGGAAATGTAACTTATGGAGAAAGAAAAAAAGAGAAAAAGGAAAAAGTAGTAAAAAGACCAACAAAAAAGAACATTATCATATACTTTGTTCTGGCTGTGTTTTTCATATATGCGATATATGGTAGTGCTACCTATACAAAAAATCCGGACCATAAAGATAATCTGTTTATAAATGATGCAATCTATGTGGGGGATGGAAAGATTCATCCTGAAAATGAATAAAATTAGTTAACATAAAAGTGTACCACGTTGGTGCCAGGCACCATGGCTCATTTTAGGTATGAAAGATGTTTAAAGGAGGAAGAGAATGCTAGAAGATATTTTACAGAAACACAAGGTCCTTTTTGAGACTGGAATGACTTCAGTTTTAAGAGGGCAGGAGAACAGAAGGAGAATAATCGTAATACAGAACGGTAATCTGGTTCAAAACGAACGTTCATCTGAGAAAGGAATATGCGCAAGAGTAGCTTTAAATGGCTCTTATGGTTTTGCATCTAATGCAGAGTATTCAGATGATGCAGCAATTAAAACTATTAAGGCTGCTACAGAAAATGCTAAATTCCTTGCAAAATACAATAAAGAAAGCAAAGCTTTTAGTAATGTGGCTGCGGGTAATTACATCAGATCAAAGAGAATGATCATTGATTTTGAGCAGAAAAGACTTATAGATCTTTGTAAGGAAATCGATGCATATCTTGAAAAGACCTATAAGGACCTCATCAGCAGAACTATTGTATATAGAGAAGATACAATGGAAAAAATCATAGTTACATCAGATGCAAATGATGGCCATGTAGCTTATCCTAGATGTACCATTTATGTAATGATGACTAAGTTATCCAAGGACGGCAATCCAGTAGAAAGAACAAAGTCATTTAGTGGTTGTGGAAATATTGAGGATAACTTCGCTAATCTTAGCGAGATGTTTGAAAAAATCGATAAGCAGTATAAAGAATTAAGCGACAAGGCAGAAGGTGTTTACGCCGAGGCAGGAGTTAAATCCGTAATACTTGATCCAAATATTGCCGGAATGATAGCCCATGAAGCGGTAGGACATACTGTTGAAGCAGATTTAGTTTTGGGTGGTTCCGTGGCAGGACCATTTTTAGGTAAGCGCGTGGCATCAGATTTAGTAAGCATTGTGGACTATGCCAGCACTGCCTTTGGTAAGGAAGCACCACTTCCTGTTTATATTGATGATGAAGGCATTGAAGCAAAAGACGCTGTCCTTGTGGAAAATGGAATCCTTAAGGGCTACATGCATGACCGCGAAAGTGCGGATCATTTTGGTGTAAGTCCTGCAGGAAATGCCAGAGGATATGCATTTTCCGATGAACCTCTTATCAGAATGAGAAATACTACAGTACTTCCAGGAAAGGACAAACTTGAAGATATGATAGCTGCAGTGGATGATGGATATTATCTTGTTGCATCTGGAAATGGCCAGGCGGACCTGACCGGAGAATTCATGTTTGGCGTTACTATGGGATACGAGATCAAAAAGGGTAAGCTGGGCAGAGCAATTTTAGATACAACAGTTTCAGGTGTTGCATTTGACATGATGAAGACTGTTGATATGGTTTCAGATTCTGTAACCTGGTCAGCAGGTGGTACCTGCGGCAAAAAGCAAATGATGCCAGTATCCATGGGTGGACCTGCTATTAAATGTGAGATTATGATAGGAGGAAGATAAGATGGCTACAATCAGTGAAATTTCTAAAAATGCAATAGATTATCTAAAAAGTAAGGAAGGGGTAAAAGGCGATATAAATGTGTCATTTACTGAGCAGCATGAAGTCACAATAAAAGACGGAAAACTTACCCTTCTTAGAACCTTATTTGATAACGATATTAATATAAAAGTTATTAAAGACAGTAAGTTAGGCAAGGTCAGATTAAATGATCCTAGCGACGAGTCTATAAAAAATGGGATCGATGATGCGATAAAAACTGCTGAATCAGGAAATGAAGATGAAGCTTTTGATATTGCACCTGGAATGGAACCGGAAACATTTAAGATTGGCGTTATTGAGCCGGATATAGAAAAGCTTATTGAAAGAACTATAGAGCTTTCAGAAGAAATAAAGACAAAACATAAAAATGTTAAAGTAATGGAAATGTTTGCCAATCACATCAAGGGCCATAGCATTTTCGCAAATACTTTTGGAACGAGAGACGAAACAGAGTACGGTTATTATGAGCTGGTTTTAGAATATGCCGGAAATGATGGAGAAAAAACTGGCGGAATTTGTTTTTCACAGACAGCTATAAAAGATTTAGATAAGCCATTTATTGAATTAGGAAGTATTGATAAGGATCTTTCAGATGCTGAAAATTCAATTGAGCCAATATCTGTATCAGACAAATTTGAAGGAGATGTAATATTTACTCCGGATTGTTCAAAGAAGATGCTTAATTTCCTTTTAGGAAATACTATTGATGATTCAGTTGTTTTAGAAAAAACCAGCTTATGGCTTGAAAAATTAGGCCAGCAGGTAGTTTCTCCGAAGCTTACTATTTCTTCAAAGCCTTGGGACGATAGAATTGTTGATTTTGAAGTGCACACCAGCGATGGCTTTAGATCTAAGGATTATACCGCCATTGAAAATGGTATCTTAAAGAGCTTTGCAGTAAGTCAGTACACTTCTAATAAAACAGGAATTAAGAGAGCAGATAATTCAGCTTTAAGCTTTGTGGTGGAGCCAGGTGACATTTCCTATGAGGAAATGATAAAAGGCGTTAAGAAAGGCCTTATCGTAGGTGACGTTTCCTGCGGTTATCCAGGCATAAACTGCGAGATCTCAGGAGTTGCAAAGAATGCATTCTTAGTTGAGGATGGAAAGATTGTTGGTGCTGTAAAGGAAACTATGGTCAGCGGAAATCTTATTGATATGTTTAACAATGTTAAGGCCATATCAAAGGAGCAGATCTCTAGTGGATACACAGTAATCCCTTATATTCAGGTTGGCGGCGTAACAATATCCGGCAGTTAACATAAAAGTGGACCATGGTGCCTGGCACCATGGTCCACTTTTGAATATGGTCTATTTTGGGCTGTGGCGCATTTTTCTTTAAAAATAGATAGATATTATCATTCGAATGTTGTAGAATGATTTAGCAACAGGCAATGATGTCCTTTAACGGGGCACATTGTCTGTTTTTTTGTTGTCAGGGCCAGGCGAAGTACCATAGCAAAATCGGTAAAATATAGCCTCCCGGACAATGCAGTCTTCTGAATAAAAATAATCTAAATAAAATTTGTATGAAGAGAGGAAATAATATGAAGGATGGATATATAAAAGTTGCAGCTATTACCCCAGCTCTTAAGGTGGCGGATGTTAAATATAATCTTGATATGATATGTAAAAATATTGATATGGCGGCGAAGGAGGGAGCAAAGCTTATGGTTTTTCCAGAGCTTTCAATTACAGGATACAGCTGTCAGGATCTATTCTTACAGGACTGCCTGATAGAGGAAGCATTTAAAGCACTTTTAGAGCTTGCGGGTTACAGTAGAGAATATGATGCGCTTATATTTGTGGGACTTCCGCTTATGGTAAAGGGAAAGCTTTACAATGTGGCAGCGGCTATAAAGGGGGGGGAGATATTGGGCTTTGTTCCAAAGACCTATCTTCCAAACTATAATGAATTCTATGAAGTAAGACATTTTTATTCTGGCAGGGACTTAGATAGCAGTATAGAAATAAATGGGGAGAAAATCCCTGTATCAAGAAAAATGATATTTGCAGCAAAGAATATGCAGGACCTAAGGGTGGGAGCCGAGCTTTGCGAGGATCTCTGGGTTGCGGCTCCGCCAAGTACATTCCTTTGCCTTGCTGGAGCTGATATAATAGTCAATCTTTCTGCATCAAATCAGATAGTCGGAAAGGAAAGTTACAGGAGAAATCTGGTAAGCAGTCAGTCTGCAAGAAGCATCTGTGGTTATATCTATGCATCAGCCGGAAGTGATGAATCCAGCCAGGATATAGTATTTTCAGGCCATGATCTTATAGCCGAAAATGGCAGGATCCTAAAGGAATCTCCATTGTTTTCCAAAGGTATTATTATCAGTGAGATTGATCTTAAATATCTCGCAGCTGAAAGAAGAAGGATGACAACATTTGAGGATACATCCTTAAGTGAAAATGAATATAGGGAAGTTACATTTGAAATAAATATTGAAGAGACGAAGCTTACGAGATATGTGGATCCGCAGCCATTTGTTCCTGCTGGACAGAGTAACCTGGATAAGAGATGTAGTGAGATAATTGAGATTCAGGCCATGGGACTTAAAAAGAGACTGGAACATATCGGATGCAAAAAGGCGGTGATCGGAATTTCAGGAGGCCTTGATTCAACCCTGGCTCTTCTTGTGACGGCAAGGGCTTTTGATTATCTGAAGCTGGACAGGAAAGGCATTATCGCTGTCACCATGCCGGGTTTCGGAACCAGCGACAGGACCTATCGTAATGCGGTTAATCTGATAAATGAAATCGGGGCCGATTATAGAGAAATCAGTATTGTGGATTCGGTAAAGCAGCATTTTAAAGATATAGGGCAGGATATTAATAAACATGACATCTGCTATGAAAACAGTCAGGCCCGGGAAAGGACACAGATACTTATGGATCTTTCCAATAAAGAAAATGCCATAGTGATCGGAACCGGGGATATGTCGGAGCTGGCTCTGGGGTGGGCTACTTACAATGGGGATCACATGTCCATGTATGCGGTAAATGCCTCTATCCCTAAGACTCTGGTGAGATATCTGGTGGATCATTTTGCCAAGACTCTGGAAAATGATACCAGGAAGGAAAAAACAAGTGCGAACTCAAGTGGGAATTTGAAAGAAACGTTACAGGATATTTTAGCAACTCCTGTATCGCCAGAGCTGCTGCCATTAAACCAGGGAAAGATTGTTCAAAAAACAGAAGATTTAGTGGGGCCTTATGAGCTTCATGATTTCTTCCTTTACCACGCCTTAAGATTTGGGCAGGATCCAGAAAAAATCTTTAGACTATCGAAGATAGCCTTTAAGGATAAATTTGAAGAAAAAGAAATATTAAAGTGGGAAGAGACATTTTATAGGAGATTCTTCTCCCAGCAGTTTAAACGTTCATGCCTGCCGGATGGACCAAAGGTAGGATCAGTGGCCCTTTCTCCAAGAGGAGATTTAAGAATGCCATCAGATGCCGCAAGCCGCCTCTGGCTTGAGAGACTAAAAAAAGAAGAGGCATAAAAAGTAAGATAGATGCTTGCATGACATGATACATTTGTGGTAGATATTTTTATTGACAGAGGATTACTCTGGGCCGCGGTACGTAGAAAAAATCTGAGGATTACTCTGGACCGCGGTACGTAGAAAGCGTGCATATTTTTGGGGAAAGACTGGTTAATTAAATGAAAAATTTACTTAAAGATGATCGTTATAAGGTTTTCTTTGCCATATTATGTGCCACAGGATGGTCGCTGGCATATCCATTTATAAAGATTGGCTACCAGGGATTTGGAATAAAAGGAAATGACCTGGGAGGCAAGATACTTTTTGCAGGAATCAGGTTCTTTATTGCAGGAATCCTGGTATCATTTATCTGCATCTTTAAAGGGAAAAAACTGAATATAAAAAACAAAAAAGATTATGGCTGGCTCATTCTTCTGGCCCTTGTAAATACAACTTTACACTATATGTTTGCCTACATTGGACTGGGAAATAATTCCAGCGGAAGATCCACAATCCTTGATTCGCTGGGGGGCTTTTTTCTAATAGCCTTATCTACGCTTTTTTTTAAGGACGATAAAATGACTCTAAGAAAGGCTCTTGGTTCAGGCCTGGGAGTCCTTGGAATCGTGATAATAAATATAGATTTTAGCGGTCATTTCTTTGATAATATCACATTTGCCGGGGATGGGATGATCCTGCTTAACGCCCTTTGTGCCGGGTTTGGTGGTATAATTACAAGGATAGTTTCAAGAAAAATGAATATCCTTGCGGCTACTGGTCACAGCATGACTATAGGTGGAGCCTGCCTGATTGCAACAGGGATGGTGATAGGAAAGAAAAATCCGTGGAATATTAATTTTACGAATATTCTGGTACTTATTCTTTTGATACTTATTTCTGCTGTCTGTTTTGCGATTTATAATGCCCTTTTAAAGTATCATCCCATCAGCGAGATCGCTATATATAACGCCCTTATCCCGGTTTTAGGGGTTATCTTTGCCACCCTGTTTTTGGGAGAAAGCCTTAAGTGGCAGTATTTTATTGCAGTGATCCTGGTTGCTTTTGGTATCAGAATAGTAAATGGAAAGAATAGATAAAATATGAAATTATTAGTATGTGATGAAGTTTTAAATGAAAAGCATAAAGAAAAAATAGCCGAGCTTTCTAACAGGCTAGGGATAGAGCTTGGATTTACAAGTTCTGCAGAAATAGTTCCTGAAGGCTTTAAAGATGCAGATATTGTTTATGGTTATGGTTTTAATCTGACCAAAGCAACGGAAATAAGAAATAGCGAGAATCTAAAATGGGCCGCAGTTACTTCAGCGGGAGTAGATTTCATGTTAAAACCCGATATGTTTAAGAATGATAATCTGCTTATCACCAACTCGTCCGGTTCTTATGGCGTGACTATTGCGGAACATATTGTGGCGGTGTCTATCATGATGATGAGAAAGCTGGATTCATTTTTGGCAGATTCTTTGCAGGGAAAATGGGGCCATCCAACACAGCAAAGAAATATAAAGGGCAGCAATATCACAGTCCTTGGAACAGGCGATATTGGAAAATGTTTCGCTAGAAGGATAAAGGCATTTGAGCCGGAAAGTATAGTAGGAATATCTAGAAGTGGCATTTCAGAGGAAGAGTCATTTGACAGGATGCTTGCGGTAGATAGACTTGATGAGGTGCTTCCTGAAACTGATCTTTTGGTTATGAGCCTTCCGGAAACGCCT
>JAFOIV010000002.1 GCA_017420535.1 Eubacterium sp.
ATAAATAGAGCCCTTTAGGGCTCAGTAGACAAATGATGTTGCGGCTGGCGAACTATTCGATGGGTCTTTAGACTCTAGTGCCGGTAACAAGCCCTTATAGGGCGTGAACAAACCACCGGCTAAGCCGGTGGTTCTGATTAGCTCTTTATAATTTATAATAGGGGATGAAAAATAATAAAAAATTTTCCAACACTTTCTTCTTTTTTTACGTCTTACTATATAGAAACAATAAATTACCTTTTGGCCAGAGGCTGTTTCAAAAAAGGAGAATCTATGGACCCACCAAGAGAGAAAACAACTATGGAACTAGAAATATTATTTGAAAAATATAATAAAGAGCTCATCAGCTTTGTTTATAGGATGTGTCAAAATAGAGAGCTTGCAGAAGACATAGTTCAAGAGACATTTTTAAGAGCGATAATCAATCAGGAACTCCTTTATATGATGCATGAAAAGCAAGTGAGATTATGGCTTTACAGAGTAGCAAAAAATCTGTATGTAGATAGCATAAAATCACATGCTGCAGATGATGGTATGGTTGAAATAGAGGAAGAAGTCGGAAAAGAAGACGACCATGGTGAGATTGAATGGAGTGAGCTTTTTGAAAGATTACCGGGAAGACAAGGCGTAATAATGTACTTACATTATTTTGAGGGATATAGTTCTGATGATATAGGAAAAACATTAGATATACCTTCTGGTACTGTAAGATATGAAATGAGTATGGCAAGAAAAAAATTAAGAGAGATATTTAAGAAAAATTTGATGAGGTGACAAATATGTTTAAAGAAAATTTAATTATCAATTCTGAAATATGTGATGCAAGAAAAATCAAGGAAGAAAATTATGAAAGTTATAAAAAGATAATAATAAATTCAGAGATTCTTATCACAAGTGAAAGAAGCAGAGAAATATTAAACAGCCTTGGTGCTATTGTAAACAGCGATGCTATTATAGATGCAGCTGAGGATGAGGTGATAGATAGCAGGATAGTTAATGGAAATGAAGTAATCTCAAAAGGCCCAGTTCCTAAAAATAAGGTTGCTTTATTAGTAAATGGTAATCTGGAAATCGAGACAGGTTCAGAAGAAGTACTTGATAAATATCAGCATATTTTTGTTAATGGATCGGTTCTTTGCCCAAGAAACATGAAAGAGTATGTTAACAAGATGACGGTAAATGGAAATGTCAACCTCTATCCAGAAAATGCGAATATTCTGGATCCAGAATTTGTCATGGATAAGTATTTTCCATTAAGAATAAAGGCAAATGAAAAGTATTATGTTGCAAAACAACTGATAATAAAGGATGAGGTTGATGAAAAGACATTAGAAAAAAAACAGCCAGTCTTTGAAACACCAGTAGTATTTTTCTCAGAGGAAAAAGTTGAGACATTAGCACCACTTTTTGATATAAAAACCAGATTAGAAGTCGTTCCTAAGGGGATGAACATAATTCCTGGAGATATAGAGCTAAATGATACAATACTTGATAAGTTAGGACAAAGTTTATATATTGTGGGAGATCTTGATATTGATCCAGAGTTCTCCAGAATAAATGATATAAAGAGGCTCATTGTAAATGGTACTTTGAATGTAAAAAAAGCAACTTATGAAAAAATGTCGGATGTGGATATAAAGGCAGAAGATATTCATTTTATCTTTGAGGGAAAGTCTATCATGAATGTTCCTAAGGCAAAAATTGATAGAAAAGTGCTCGAAGAAAATGAACATGGCGTAAGGATAATGAACTGCGCTATTTTAAATATAGATGAAGATGTGGATACTTCACTACTGGCTGATAGACTTTCAATCATGAATTGTGCGAAGGTATTATGTTCTGAGGAACAAAAGAGCACAGTGGCGCTTATATCTACCAATGTGGCACGTATCGGGAATGAAAATGAGAGCGAAGGCCCTGCAGGATTATTAGGAACAGGTATTGATTTAATTAAAGCCGCACTAAATTCAAGAATAGTTAATTCAGAGAAGTATATAATGTAGACGTGAAAGGCCCTTCCAAAGGACAGGTTTAGTCCGCTGGAGGGGCCTTTCGCATATGTTTAATTTTGACATTTGTTCGTTTATTATATTTTGGCGTCTGTTTAATTTGTTTTTTATGTGTCATTTTCCCTCAGTCAGTGGAAAGCTTTCCATGCAGATGTTATAATAGATCCGATTATGTAAATATGAAAATGAGGTAAACATGAAACCAGATATTGTTTATGAAGATGAATATATGATCGCTGTGATAAAGCCTTACGGGATTCCATCTCAGGCCGATCAGTCTAATGAAGAAGATATGCTTTCTATTGTTAAGAATTACCTTTTTGACGTTTCAGATAGTGATGAGGAACCATATCTTGCAGTGATCAACAGACTTGACAGGCCGGTGTCAGGAATCATTCTTTTTGCTAAGGATGAAAAGACTGCAGCTGCATTATCGGACATGATACAGGACAGACAGATTGATAAATATTACCAGGCGGTTGTTATGGGCGAACCATCTGAACCAGAAGGGGATTTTTCAGATTATCTTGTAGCAGATAAAAAGACTAATATGTCTAAGATCGTGCCAAAGGATACAAAGGGAGCAAAGAAAGCTGAACTTTCCTATGAAGTCCTTGATGGGCTTGATACAGATATCGGACCCCTTACATATCTTCTTATTCAGCTTCATACCGGAAGACATCATCAGATCCGCTGCCAGTTAGCATATCATGGTATGCCTATCTTTGGGGATAAGAAATATGGCAAAGCTCCAAAAAATGGTAAAGGACCAAAGGGTGGAAATAATAAAGGAAAGTCATCGAAGAATAAGCAGGATAACATCAGGGAGATTGGCCTTTATTCCACAAGAATAGAATTTACACATCCAATAACCGGGGAAGAGATTGTGCTTCATAGAGAACCTGAAGGTCAGGCTTTTGATGAAATAGATGATGAGGAATTTTAAGATGATAGAGATTAATATTCCTAAAAATGTAGATTTTATCATAAACAGATTAGAAGAGGCGGGATATGAAGCCTACGCAGTTGGAGGATGTGTCAGAGATAGTCTGCTGGGGAGAAATCCTGCGGATTGGGATATTACTACATCTGCAATGCCTGAAGAAGTAAAGAAACTCTTTAAGATAACCATAGATACAGGAATCCAGCATGGAACAGTAACTGTGCTTTTAGATCATGTGGGTTATGAAGTTACCACTTACAGGGTAGATGGAAAATATACAGACCATAGAAGGCCGGATCAGGTGTCATTTACCAGGAATCTGTCAGAGGACTTAAAGAGAAGAGATTTTACCATAAATGCCATGGCCTATAACAGGTCAAAGGGACTGGTGGATCTGTATGGCGGAATTGATGATCTTAATAAAAAGATAATTCGTTGTGTTGGAAATCCCGACGAACGATTTGATGAGGATGCTCTAAGGATCATGAGGGCTGTAAGATTTGCGGCTCAGTTAGGATTTAGCATTGATAGTGAGACTAAAAAAGCTGTTACTAAACATGCTGAAGAATTAAAAAATGTAAGCGCTGAACGTATTGAAACAGAGCTTACAAAGCTTCTTATATCAAAGCATCCTGAAGAGGTTGAAGAACTCTATGATCTGGGGATAACTAAGGTTATCCTGCCTGAATTTGATGAGTGTATGAAGACTCAGCAGAACACACCATATCATTTGTATGATGTGGGACATCATATAATCGAGGTGCTAAAAAATGTACCTGCCACGAAATCACTTCGTTATGCAGCGCTTTTTCATGATATAGGAAAGCCGGAAGTTCGTACCACAGATGAAAATGGTGTGGATCATTTTAAAGGGCATAATGAAGTATCAGAAAAGATGGCAGGAAAGATCTTAAAGCGCCTTAAAATGGATAATGC
>JAFOIV010000027.1 GCA_017420535.1 Eubacterium sp.
GCAGAGGACTGAAAATCCTCGTGTCACTGGTTCGATTCCGGTTCTGGGCACGAAGCCTTGAAGATTTCTTCAAGGCTTTTTCTTATATTTAAAGTAACCCCTCTTTTTTTATAATAAGAACTTTAATAAGAACTTGACAGGAGCCGGGATAAGCTTTAGATATAAATGACATAGTATTGTTTCTTTATTAATAAGAATAGGAATGATCATGGATAAGATAATTTTTGAAGTAGGACAAAGAGTTATATTTAAGAAGAATCATCCTTGTGGATCAAACGAATGGATTATTGAACGCACAGGAGCCGACTTCAGGATCAAGTGTACTAAATGTGGCAGAAGTCTTATGTTAACAAGGAGAAATTTCGAGAAATCTTTTAAAGATTTTGCTTAAAAATGCTTGCTTTTTAACAAGGTTCTATGGTATTATCAATCTCTGTGATATATTTTAATATATTCCTTGCTTCTGCTTAAAGCACTGCGTCTGACGCGAATTTTATAAGCAGAGGCCTTAAAGACCATAAGGAGGTGCAAAAGAATGAACAAGTATGAATTAGCGTTAGTTATTAGCACAAGAATTGAAGATGACGCTAGAGAGGCTGTTCTTGAGAAGGTAAAAGATCTCATTGCTAAGGTTGGCGGTACAATTTCTAATATCGATGACCAGGGTAGAAAGAGAATGGCTTACGAAGTTCAGGATATGAAGGAAGGTTATTATTACTTCATTCAGATGGAAGCTCCAACAGAAGCTCCAGCTAAGTTTGAATCATCACTTCGTATCATGGATGGTGTTATAAGATACCTTGTTGTTAGACAGGACGCTTAATTCTCTTTAACCAGGTATTGGGAAGGAGTCTAACAATGAATAAAGTTATTCTTATGGGACGCTTAACACGTGACCCAGAAGTAAGATATTCTCAGGGACAGAACGGTGATCAGATGGCTATAGCAAGATATACTCTTGCAGTAGACAGAAGACAGAGAAGAACAGGTGATCAGCAGACAGCTGATTTCATTAACTGTGTTGCTTTTGGACGTTCTGCAGAATTTGCTGAGAAGTACTTAAGACAAGGAATCAAGATTGCAATAACAGGTCGTATCCAGACTGGTAGTTATACCAATAAGGAAGGCCAGAAAGTTTACACAACAGATGTTGTAGTAGAAGAGCAGGAATTTGCTGAGAGTAAGAATTCTTCAGCTCAGGCAGGATCATATCAGCCTGATACATCTAGTGCTCCTGAAGCAGCAAGTGCTGAAGGTTTTATGAGCATTCCGGATGGAATTGAAAATGATCTTCCATTTAAGTAAAATTCCTGTTTCCAATTTTTGAAGGAGGAATAAAAATGCCTTTTAATAAGTCAGAAAATAGAGACGCAGCTCCTATGAAGAGAAGACCTATGCGTAGAAGAAGAAAGGTTTGCGTTTTCTGTTCAGATAAGAATCAGGGAATCGATTACAAGGATGTTAACTTACTTAGAAAGTACATTTCTGAGAGAGGAAAGATCCTTCCTAGAAGAATTACAGGTAACTGCGCTAAGCATCAGAGAGAGCTGACAGTTGCTGTTAAGAGAGCTAGACAGATTGCCCTTATTCCATACGTTGTAGAGTAAGAGTTAAAAAAAGCATCATCTTGCGTTAGGCGAGATGGTGCTTTTTTGTTATAGCTTTTTTGTTATAGAAAAAATCTCTACAAGTAAATATTATTTTGTGTTATAATATCAAAGCCGCAAATTTTACGGTAATAATACGATTATGAATGATCAGGAGGAAAATACGATGATCCGTGTAAATGAAGACTATTTAAAACTCCCTGGCTCTTACCTTTTTTCAAATATTGCAAAGAAGGTAGCAGCGTTTACAGAGGCTAACCCTGACAAGAAGATTATCAGACTTGGTATCGGTGATGTAACTCAGCCACTTTGCCCGGCAGTAATAAAAGCACTTCATAGCGCAGTTGATGAAATGGCAGACAAAGATACATTTAGAGGATATGCACCTGATCTTGGTTACTCTTTCCTCCGTGATACTATAGTTGAAAAAGTTTATAAAAAACTCGGAGCTGATATCAGCAGTGATGAGATCTTTATCAGCGACGGAGCAAAGTCTGATTCAGGTAACATCCAGGAAATCTTTACACATGATACAAAGGTTGCTGTATGTGACCCGGTTTATCCTGTTTATGTAGATACAAATGTTATGTCAGGACGTACAGGGGTTTATGATGAAAACACAGGCCTTTGGAGCAATGTGATCTATATGCCTTGTACAGCAGCAAATAATTATTGCCCTGAATTCCCTAAAGAAGTTCCAGATCTTATCTATCTCTGCTTCCCAAATAATCCAACAGGTGCCACAATTACAAAGGCTCAGCTTCAGGATTGGGTTGATTATGCAAATAAGAATAAGGCTGTTATTGTTTATGATGCAGCTTACGAAGCATATATCAGTGAAGAAGATGTGCCACATTCTATCTATGAATGTGAAGGCGCAAGAACCTGTGCTATAGAGATAAGAAGTTTCTCAAAGAATGCAGGTTTCACAGGTACTCGTCTTGGTTATACAGTTGTTCCATCAGACCTTAAGGACGCTGATGGTGTTGAAATAAGACAGCTTTGGGCTAGACGTCATGGAACAAAGTTCAACGGTGCTCCATATATCATTCAGAGAGCTGGAGAAGCAGTTTTCTCAGATGAAGGACAGAAGGAAACAAATGAGCAGATCGCTTATTATATGAATAATGCCAAAGTTATCCTTGAAGGTCTTAAAGCAGCTGGTTATACAGTTTCTGGTGGTGTAAACGCACCTTACATCTGGCTTAAGACTCCAGATAATATGACATCATGGGATTTCTTTGATTATCTCCTTTTGAATGCAAATGTTGTTGGTACTCCAGGTTCAGGATTCGGACCTTCAGGTGAGGGATATTTCAGACTTACTGCTTTCGGAACATATGAAAATACTGTAGAAGCAGTTGAGAGAATTAAGAAACTGTAATAAAATATAAAAGTAATAGTTAAATGACCAGCTATTATAGCTGGTCATTTTTCATCGTAATAGATAGTTTATTTATTAATGGGGTGTTTTATGACGAAAGAAGATCTTTCTTTTTTTAAAAACAAGAAAATACTTATAACAGGTCATACAGGTTTTAAAGGTTCATGGTTATCTATGATACTTATCATGTCAGGAGCCACGGTTACAGGTTATTCCTTAGAGCCGCCTACTGATCCATCACTATTTAAATTAGCTGGCCTGGAAAATAAAATTAGATCGGTCATTGGAGATATCAGAGATCGGGAACATTTGTTTAAAGTATTTAAGGAAACAAATCCGGAGATAGTGATCCATCTTGCTGCACAGCCAATCGTAAGAGAATCCTATGTGGATCCGGTTTATACCTATGAAACAAATGTAATGGGAACAGTTAATATCTTAGAAGCTGTAAGACAGAGCACATCTGTAAGATCATTTTTAAATGTTACAACTGATAAGGTATATAAGAATCGCGAATGGTGCTGGGGTTACAGAGAAGATGAAATGTTAGATGGATATGATCCATATTCCAATTCAAAATCCTGTTCGGAACTTGTGACTCATTCATATATAAATTCATATTTTAATGACATGGGCATTGCTGCAAGTACTGCCAGAGCTGGAAATGTAATCGGCGGCGGTGATTTTGCTAAGGACAGGATAATCCCTGACTCAGTAAGAGCAGCCTTAAATAATGAAGATATCAAGGTTAGAAATCCTTATTCCATAAGGCCTTATCAACATGTTTTAGAACCACTCAGCATATATCTTACTATTGTAAAAAAACAATATGAGGATAAAAAATATGCAGGCTTTTACAATGTGGGACCAGATGATAAGGATTGTATCACCACAGGAGAATTAGTTGATCTATTCTGCAATAAATGGAATGCCGTAGCTAACGCTTCTCTTAAGTGGGAAAATGTATCTGACATGGGACCTCATGAGGCAACATTTTTAAAGCTGGATTGTTCTAAGATAAAATCTGTCTTTGGATGGAAGCCGGTCTGGGATATAGAGAAGGCTGTTGAAATGACTGCTAAATGGACCAGGGCTTATGTTTCAAATGAAGATATAGCATGTGAAATGACTGCCGAGATAAAAGAGTTTTTTGGATAATATAAGATAACGAGGAATTATTTATGGGAAGATGGCAAAATGAAGAAGAAGCAAGAGAAGAGATAAAGTCTCTTGTGGCTGAATTCTATAAGGAATTTAAAGAAAAAGAATTAAGTAAAGAATTTAAGGAAGGTGACAGGATACCTTATGCATCAAGAGTATATGATGAAAAGGAAATGATGAGCCTTACAGATGCAACATTAGATTTCTGGCTTACAGCAGGAAGATTCTCAGACAGATTTGAGAAAGAATTTGCTGAGTGGATAGGAGTTAAATATGTGAATCTGGTAAATAGTGGTTCATCAGCAAATCTTCTTGCCTTTGCAACTCTTACATCTCCATTGCTTAAAGAAAGAGCAATTAAAAGAGGAGATGAAGTTATAACAGTTGCCTGTGGATTTCCTACAACTATTGCACCAATCCTTCAGTATGGCGCAGTTCCGGTATTTGTGGATGTAACTATTCCTGAATATAATATTGATGTTAATATGCTGCAGAATGCTCTTTCTGAAAAGACTAAAGCTGTAATGATAGCACATACTTTAGGAAATCCATTTAATCTTAAGGCACTAAAAGAATTTTGTGATAAGAATAACCTCTGGCTTGTAGAAGATAACTGCGATGCCTTAGGTTCAAAATATACCATTGACGGAGTAACAAAATTTACAGGAACCTGGGGAGATATCGGTACTTCATCTTTCTATCCACCACATCATATGACAATGGGTGAAGGGGGAGCTGTATATACAGATAATCCGCTGTTACAAAAGATAATAAGATCAATGCGTGACTGGGGAAGAGAATGCGTATGTCCTCCAGGAAAGGATAATCTTTGCGGCCATAGATTTGATGGCGATTTTGGACTGCTTCCTCATGGATATGATCATAAATATGTTTACAGCCATTTAGGATTTAATCTTAAAGTGAGCGATATGCAGGCAGCTGTAGGTGTTGAACAGTTAAAGAAATTCCCTTCATTTATTAAGAGAAGGATAGAAAACTGGAATTATCTTAGAGAAGGATTAAATGATCTTTCTGACAAGCTTATTCTTCCAAAGGCTGAAGAAAACAGTGAGCCATCCTGGTTTGGGTTCCTTATAACAGTAAAGGAAGATTCAGGACTTGATAGAACTAAGATCACAAGATATATAGAGGATCATAACGTTCAGACAAGACTACTTTTCAGCGGAAATATTACACTTCATCCTTGCTTTGATGATATAAGGGATACTGATGCATATAGAACAGTGGGATCTTTAGAAAATACAGATTATATAATGAATAACACCTTCTGGATAGGCGTTTATCCTGGTATGACAAAGAAAAAACTGGACTATATGATACGTGTAATACATGAAGCAGTGAACGATAAATAAAAATGATACAATTAATGTGCATTTGTGATTTATTGACAAGAAAATATAGATAACGTATAATTTTTGATGGATGTTGGCCAAAACTGGAATCGTTTTTGGTTACAAATAATTTGCCATAATGAAGAATTATGGAATATATGGAGGTATAAATAATGGGATTTATTCAAGCATTCGCAGGCGCTCTTGGAGGAACATTCGCTGATCAGTGGTTAGATTTCTACGGACCAATGGAAGGTGTTTCAGCAACAGCAGGTATTTTCCCTGGTTATCCAATGGGTAGAAACAATGGCAGAGGAGCTAATTACAAGGGAAACGAAAATATCATTACTAATGGTAGTAAGGTTATCGTTCCTGAAGGAACAGCACTTATCACAATTCAGGATGGGGCTATTACCAATGTAATTACACAGGTTGGTGGTTACATTATGGCAAATGATGATCCAAGTGCTAAGTCAATTTTTGCAGGAGACGGTTTTATTGATTCACTTGTAAAGTCAACATGGGAAAAGGTTAAGTTTGGTGGCGTTCCAAGCACACAGCAGCTTCTTTTCTATGTAAATCTTAAAGAAATTCCAAATAATAAATTCGGCACACAGTCAGAAATTTATTGGGATGATGCATTCTTTGGAACACAGGTTGGTGCATTAACAAGAGGTACATATACTCTTAAGATCACAGATCCAATCCTTTTCGCAAAGAATTTTGTTCCAGTAAAATATCTTACAGCAGGTGCAGAACCATTTGATTTTGCAGATATGGATAATGAAGCTGGAGAGCAGCTTTTCAACGAAGTAGTTGGAAGTCTTTCAGCGGCATTTTCTAATTATACAAATGATCCTTCTAAGGGAAACCGCATGACAAAGATCCAGGGAGATCAGATCGGTTTCGCTCAGGCATTATCAAAGGCTGTAGATGATGGTTATCAGTGGAAGCAGGACAGAGGTCTTGAAATCGTTAAGGTTGCCATCACAGCAATTGAATATGATGATGATACAAAGGAAATGATGAAGGATGTCAAGAGAGCAGACGCTCTTTCTGGCGCAAGAGGAAATTCATTCATGCAGCAGTCAGTTGCAAGAGGTATGCAGGCAGCTGGCGAAAACGGCGGCGGCATGGGCATGGCATTCATGGGAATGGGCATGGGTGCTGCAGGCGGAATGATGAATGGAATGCAGCAGCCTAATAACCCAAGCACATATCAGCCTAACTTCGGCGGACAGCAGATGCAGCAGCCATACGGACAGCAGATGCAGCAGCCATATGGACAGCCACAGCAGCCATACGGACAGCCACAGCAGCCATACGGACAGCCACAGCAGCCATACGGACAGCCACAGCAGCCATATGGACAGCCACAGCAGCCATACGGACAGCCACAGCAGCCATATGGACAGCCACAGCAGCCATATGATCAGGCACAGCAGATGCAGCAGCCACAGCAGCCAGCACAGGATATGGCTCAGCAGCCACAGCAGGCTCAGGATCCAACAGCAAAACTTATTGAGATGAAGAAGTTACTTGATGCTGGTGTAATCTCTCAGGAAGAATTTGATAAAGTAAAGGCTCAGGTATTGGGGTTATAATTTATGGATGAAAATAATATCGACGTTGTTAAAACAGACGAAGGTGCAAAGGACGGTCAGGTAAAGTGTCCGAAATGTGGCGCTACTGATATTGCTCTTAATACAAAAACTGGAAAACTTCGCTGTAATTTTTGCCGACATGAATTTGATCCTGTAAAGGTTGATATATCACCTGATATTCAGAACCTTGAAGGAATAAGAATTGGATCTGGTGCAAGCCAGATTCAGGCAGATACAAAAGATGTGGTTACACTTAAGTGTAGCAGCTGTGGAGCAGAAGTAGTTATTGATACTGCTTCAGCTACTCAGGCAAGATGTCACTGGTGTAGAAATACCCTTTCAATCAATCAGCAGGTTCCAAATGGAGCTGTTCCTGATGTAGTTCTTCCATTCAAGATGAATAAGAACGAAGCAAGAAGTAAGATTGAAGGATTTGTATTAAAGAGAAAATTCTTTGCACATCCAACATTTACTAAGGAATTTACAACAGAGAATATCTGTGGTGTATATTTCCCATATATGTTAGTAGACGTTAATGCTCATATGAAACTGGAAGGTTTAGGAGAGATCCAGACCAGAAGATATACTGTTAAATCAGGAGATCATGAAGAGACTTTATATGATGCAGATAGCTACCAGGTAGGCAGAGATTTTGATATTGCTATTGATGACCTTAGTATCGAAGCAAGTGCTGATAAACTTGACTATAGTTCAAAGGATAAGACAACCAATATCATCAATGCCATAATGCCATTTGATACAGAGAATTGTGTTAGATATGATTCAAACTATATCAAAGGTTATACATCTGAAAAGAGAGATACTGATATAAAGGATCTCAAGGAAATCACTGAAACACAGGCAGCTGACGTAGCAAGACATTCTATAAAGAATTCTATTTCAAAATACGACAGAGGTGTTTCATGGAAGAGTGAAGACTTTAATATTAAAGGTGAATCCTGGACAGCTTCTTATCTTCCTGTTTGGCTTTACAGTTATTTAGAGAAAAAGAACGGTAAGAACCTTCTTCATTATGTAGCTGTAAATGCAAGAAATGGCCAGACAATGGGTAGTGTACCTATTAACAAGACAAAACTGATCATTACATCATTTATAGTTGAAATAGTAGCATTTTTCTTAGCTCTTTTACTTAATCCGGTTTTCGATGACGATAAGCCATATAACTGGATACTTCTTGTAGCTGGATTTTTATTCTATTTTATAATGTATTCACGTTATAGAAATGCGGGTGCATCCTATAGTTATGAATCCAAGACGAAATTCACGGTATCGAATCTAAAGACCATGGATGTATTCGTAGAGAAGAAGAAGAGACTTAGAAACGCTCGTATCAAAGATGAGAATAGTAGTGAAGTAAGAGGTAAACATTTTAAGTTTAATAAACCTGATATCAAAATTCCAGGTATGAAATAAGGTTGATTTTAGCTTAAAATGCACTTTACTTTTCTAAAAGAATCTAATATACTAATACGGTATATAAAAAAGGCTATGACTAAAGACTTCTTTTAGAAAAGACATTACAGGGAGGATGTTCACCGACTGAGAGACATCCATGACACCTTTAAAAGAGGAACGCTTTAAGAGCTGTCTTTCTGAACCAAAGATTTTATCTTTGCCGATAACAATAGGATTAAGTAGGAAAGAACGTTTAGTACGCGTTAAGTATTTTGAGAGCAGATAGGTTGCTGAAAAATTGAGTCTATCTGAAAGCGGGTGGTACCGCGAATAAGATTGTTTATTCGTCCCGGAACTTATATTTTATAAGTTCCGGGATTATTTTATGTAAATTATTTATTTAATATAAGGAGCAAAAAAGATGGAGTTTAAGAATCAGTACAGAGATAAGACCATCGACAAAATGAGCGAAGCAGACGTTGGATCAACAGTCCGCCTTGCTGGATGGGTTGAAAACATCAGAGATCACGGTGGAGTATCATTTATCGACCTTCGTGATATGTATGGAGTAATGCAGGTTGTTCTTAGAGATACAACTCTTCTTGATGGTATCACAAAGGAACAGTCAATTTCGGTTGAAGGTAAAGTAGATCATAGAGACGAGGAAACATATAATCCTAAGATCCCTACAGGAACTATCGAACTTGAAGCGCATTCTATCGATGTACTTGGTAAGGTTTATACTCAGCTTCCATTTGAAATTATGACATCTAAGGAAGTTAGAGAAGATGTAAGACTTAAATATCGTTATCTTGATCTTAGAAATGAAAAAGTTAAGGATAATATCCTTTTCAGATCTAAAGTAATCAGTTTCATGAGAAGAAAGATGGAGGATATGGGATTTACAGAGATCCAGACTCCTATCCTTTGCGCATCATCTCCTGAAGGAGCTCGTGACTATATCGTTCCTTCAAGAAGATATAAGGGTAAGTTCTATGCCCTTCCACAGGCACCACAGCAGTATAAGCAGCTTCTCATGGTTTCTGGATTTGATAAGTATTTCCAGATTGCTCCTTGTTTCAGAGATGAAGATGCAAGAGCAGACAGATCACCAGGAGAATTCTATCAGCTTGACTTTGAAATGAGCTTTGCTACACAGGAAGATGTATTCCGCGTAGGTGAAGAAGTTCTTACTTCTGTATTTGAGAAGTTTGCACCAGAAGGATTTGAAGTTACAAAGGCACCTTATCCTGTAATCAGCTATAAAGAAGCTATGCTTTCTTTTGGTTCAGATAAGCCTGATCTTCGTAACCCACTTAGAATAATTGATCTTTCAGAGTTCTTCCAGAGATGTACATTTAAGCCATTCCACGGTAGAACTGTAAGAGCTATAAATGTTCCAAAGAAGCTTTCAAAGGGACAGCATGAAAAGATGCTTAAGTTTGCTCAGTCAATCGGTATGGGCGGACTTGGTTACTTAGAAGTACTTGAAGACGGCAGTTACAAGGGACCTATCGATAAGTTCATTCCAGATGAAATGAAGGAAGAGCTTAGAGAGAAGGCATCTCTTAAGGTTGGAGATACAATCTTCTTTATCGCTGATAAGGAAGAGCAGGCAGCTCTTTTCGCTGGACAGATCAGAAATGAACTTGGCAGCCGACTTGATCTTATTGAGAAGAATGCTTATCGTTTCTGCTATGTAAATGACTTCCCAATGTTCGAGCTTGATCCAGAAACAAAGAAGATTGGATTTACACATAATCCATTCTCTATGCCACAGGGCGGCCTTAAGGCACTTAATGAGAAGGATCCTCTTGATATCCTTGCATATCAGTATGATATCGTATGTAACGGCGTTGAGCTTTCATCAGGTGCTGTTAGAAACCACGATATGGAGATCATGGAGAAGGCATTTGAAATTGCTGGATATTCTAAGGAAGTTCTTGAGAAGAAGTTCGGAGCTCTTTACAATGCATTCCAGTTCGGAGCACCTCCACACGCTGGTATGGCTCCAGGTGTAGACAGAATGATCATGCTTCTTCGTAACGAAGAGAACATTCGTGAAGTTATCGCATTCCCAATGAGCGGATCAGCTCAGGATCTTATGTGTGGCGCACCAAACGAAGTTACAGAAATGCAGCTTAGAGAGACACATATTAAGGTAAGAGATTAATAATAAGTCAAAGAAACATTTGACAGTAGAGAAAAAAGCAGCTTTTGAGATATCTCATTAGCTGCTTCTATATATAAATACTACAGGGAGGAACAATATGGAGATTACAAACGAAACAATCGATTATGTTGGTATCCTTGCACAGCTTGAACTTTCTGCTGAAGAAAAAGAGCAGGCAAAGAAAGATATGTCAGACATGCTCGAATATGTTAATAAGTTAAATGAGCTTGATACAACAAATGTAGAGCCTATGAGTCACGTTTTCCCGCTTAATAATGTTATGAGAGAAGACGTTGTTACAAATTCTGATGACAGCGAGAATATGTTAAAGAACGCTCCTGAAAAGAGTGAAGACAGCTATATCGTACCTAAGACATTTGAGTAAGAAAGCGAGGGCTATTAAATGAGCGATATTTTAGATTTAACAGCCGCAGCCTTAGGCAAAAAAATCGGGGATAGAGAAATCTCATCAGTAGAAGCAACAACTGCTTATATTGACAGGATCGAGAAGTTAAATGGCTCTATCAATGCCTATGTTACGGTTGAGAAAGAAGAAGCTCTTAAGAGAGCTAAAGAAATAGATGAAAAGATTGCCGCAGGAGAATTAAAGAGTCCTCTTGCCGGTGTTCCAGTTGCAGTTAAGGATAATATGTGTATCAAAGGATCACGTACATCATGTTCTTCTAAGATCCTTTCAAATTTCTATCCTACATTCTCATCAACTGCAGTAGAGAAATTATTGGACGCAGGTGCAGTTGTTTTGGGACGTACAAACATGGATGAATTTGCCATGGGTTCAACATCTGAAACTTCATTCTATGGAGCAACAAAGAATCCTTGGGATTTAGACCGCGTACCAGGCGGATCATCAGGTGGATCTGCAGCGGCTGTTGCTGCTGATATGTGCGCTACATCTCTTGGTTCAGATACAGGTGGATCTATCCGTCAGCCAGCATCATTCTGCGGCGTTGCAGGTATCAAGCCTACTTACGGAAGAGTATCTCGTTACGGACTTATTGCCTATGGTTCATCCCTTGATCAGATCGGACCTATCGGTAAGGATGTAAGAGACTGCGCTTTAGTACTTGAGACAATAGCTGGTCATGATAAGAAGGATTCCACATCTGTAGATAGAGACGATACAGATTTTACATCAGCTCTTGTTGATGATGTAAAGGGTCTTAAGATTGGTGTTCCTCGTGATTATTTCGCAGAAGGAATCGACCCGGAAGTTAAGGAAAATGTTCTTAAGGCTGCTGAGAAGCTTAGAGAAATGGGTGCAGAAGTTGAAGAGTTTGACCTGGGAATGGTTGAATATGCAATCCCTGCATATTATGTTATTGCCTGTGCTGAAGCATCATCTAACCTTGAAAGATTTGATGGTGTTAAGTATGGCTATAGAACAAAGGAATATACAGATCTTCACAATATGTATAAGAAGACACGTTCAGAAGGTTTTGGCCCAGAAGTAAAGAGAAGGATCATGCTTGGTTCTTTCGTTCTTTCATCTGGATATTATGATGCTTATTATGTTAAGGCTTTAAGAGTTAAGGCTCTTATAAAGAAAGCTTTCGATGAGGCATTTTCAAAATATGATATCATCCTTGGACCTGTTGCACCTACAACAGCATTAAAGATAGGTGAGTCACTTTCAGACCCTATTAAAATGTATCTTGGAGATATCTACACAGTATCAGTTAACTTAGCTGGTCTTCCAGGTATTTCAGTACCATGTGGTTATGACAAGAAGGGAATGCCAGTAGGTCTTCAGCTTCTTGGACAGACATTTAATGAGAAGACTATAATCCGTGCAGCTTATGCATTTGAACAGACTTTCCAGGCTAAGAAGCCGGAAGGATTAAATTAAGGAGGGCAAAGATATGAGCGATAAGAAATATGAAACAGTCATAGGTCTTGAAGTCCATGTTGAGCTCTCAACAAAGACAAAGATCTTCTGCGGATGCTCAACTGAATTCGGTGGAGCACCTAATACACATACATGTCCAGTATGTACCGGTATGCCAGGATCACTTCCTGTACTTAATAAGGGAGTAGTGGATAGAGCAATAGCTGTAGGTCTTGCAACAAATTGCGAGATCACTAGAAATTCAAAGTTCGATAGAAAGAACTATTTCTATCCTGATAATCCACAGAACTATCAGATCTCACAGCTTTACTTCCCAATCTGCCGCAACGGTAAGGTTGAGATAGAAGTAAATGGAGAGAAGAAGTTTGTAAGAATCCATGAGATCCATATGGAGGAGGATGCTGGTAAATTAGTACACGATCCATTTACAGATGAAACTTATGTAGATTTTAACAGATCTGGTGTACCTCTTATTGAGATCGTATCAGAGCCGGATATGCGTTCTTCAGACGAAGTTATCGCTTATCTTGATAAGCTTCGCGAGACTATCCAGTACCTTGGAGCATCTGATTGTAAGTTAAATGAAGGTTCTATGAGAGCCGACGTTAATCTTTCTCTTAGAGAGGTTGGTTCAGACAAGTTCGGAACAAGAACAGAGACAAAGAACCTTAACTCTTTCAGAGCAATAAAGAGATGTATCGAAAATGAGATTGGCCGTCAGATGGATATCTTAAATGAAGGCGGACAGGTAGTTCAGGAAACAAGAAGATGGGATGATAATAAGGAATATTCATATCCAATGCGTTCTAAAGAAGATGCACAGGATTATAGATATTTCCCGGATCCGGACTTAGTACCTATCATCGTGAGCGATGAGTGGATCGAAGAGATCAGATCCCGTCAGCCTGAGTTTAGACCTGCTAAAAAAATCAGATATAAAGAAGAATATGATCTTCCTGATTATGATATTGATCAGATCACAGCTGAAAAGAAGATGGCTGATATCTTTGAAGAAGCAATCTCACTTGGAGCTGAACCAAAGAAAGTTTCTAATTGGCTTATGGTTGAGACAATGCGTCTTATGAAAGAGACTCAGACAGATGCTGACAAGCTTTCATTTAGCGCTGCTAACTTAGCTAAACTTATCAAGCTGGTTGATTCAAAAGAGATCAATGGTAAGGTTGCTAAGGAAGTATTTGAATTAGTATTTAAGGAAGATGTTGATCCGGAAGTTTATGTTAAAGAAAATAACCTTTCAACAAAGGCTGATGCCGGTGAGTTAGAGGCAGTTGTTGTTAAGGCTATTGAAGCAAATCCAAAGGCAGTAGAAGATATCAGAGCCGGAAAGGGCAAAGCAATCGGTGCTATTGTTGGATTTGTAATGAAGGAAATGAAGGGTAAATGTGACCCTGGTGAGGTAAATAAACTTATTTCTTCAAAACTTGGATTATAGGAATGAATTATAAAATCAGAGATAAATATAAAAAGTTTATAACATTCTTGATCAGTTTAGTGATCCTTTTAGTTGAGTCCACCATGTTCGGATTCTTATGGACCAGATTTTACGGAATAGATTATCCTGTTGCTACATTTAAAGAAGCAGATAATCTGATGATCCTGCTTTATGCCGCTATAATGTACGCTTTTACAAGCCTTTTTGGCGGCTATAAGTTCGGTCATCTTACCATAATGGATCTCATTTATTCCCAGGCACTTGGCATGATGGTAACAAATGTTATCACCTATGGCGTTATGTGCCTTACTTTAAGAGAGGTGGTCTTCCCTGCTAAAATGGCAGCTCTTTGTCTTTACGAAATGATATTTATAATACTTTATAATCTTTTCGTATATATGATAGAGAGAAAGCTTTATCCACCCAGAAAACTGCTGCTTATATATGGTGATAAGGGCCCTGGGGAAATGAAGAAGATGTTTGGTACAAGAAAAGATAAATTCACTATAATAGATCAGGTTTTTCATGAGGAATCTCTTGATAAGATAAAAGAAATGATGGAAAAATCTGACGGAGTGATCCTTCACAGAGTGAATTCAGATAAGAGGGATGCGATCCTTAGAATCTGCTATTCAGAAGATATAAGAGCTTATATAGTACCAAATATCGGAGACATTGTGGTATATTGCTGCGGCGATACACATCTTTTTGATGCGCCGGTGCTGATAACTAAGGAACACGGGCTTAACTATGTTGAGACTATAATCAAGAGATTTTTTGACATTTTAATATCCTGTGTGATGCTGGTGGTATTTTCTCCACTTATGCTTATCATTTCTCTTGCAGTAAAACTGTATGATGGAGGACCTGTCATATATAAGCAGGTAAGAGTCACAAAAAACGGTAAAAGATTTAATATCTATAAATTCCGTTCCATGATAGTGGATTCTGAAAAAAATGGCCCCCGTCTTGCAGGAAAAAATGATTCAAGAATTACCCCTGTAGGTCAGGTGATAAGAAACCTGCATGTAGATGAGCTGCCTCAGTTTTTAAATGTATTAAAGGGCGATATGTCTATGGTAGGGCCAAGACCTGAAAGACCAGATATCATCGAAAAATATATAAAAGATATACCTGAGTTTAATTATAGACTTAAGGTTAAGGCGGGTCTTACAGGATATTCCCAGGTTTATGGCAGATATAATACCACCGCCTATAATAAATTAAAGATGGACATCCTTTATATTGAGAATTTTTCTATTTTAATGGATATTAAGATATTACTTCTTACATTTAAGATCCTGTTCCAAAAGGAGAAGACAGAAGGCCTTCCGGATGGGCAGACCAGTGCCAGGACAAAATAGAAAAGTTGCAATAATTGGTTAAATGTAATAAGATATCCTAGGGTTTGTATTGCAAATCCTAGGATTATTTTTTGGACTAGATAAAAAAGGAAAGAGAATATGGATAGAGTTAAAGAAGAAAATACAGAGGGAAATAAGAAGAAGACCAGCTCTAATGCAAAATGGGGCATAGCATTTATAGTGGAACTCGTTATCATTACTATAATGAGTGTATTCATTGCAAAGAATTATATCCACAATCAGTACGGAAAATTAAAAGTTAAAGATATTAATAAAGAAGACCTTGGTATTAATGATGGTGTAAACATTGATGGTTATACCAATATCGCTTTATTCGGTATGGATTCAAGAGATGGTTCTCTTGGAGAAGGAAACAGAAGTGACTCCATTATGATCGCTTCTATCAATAATGAAACAAAGGATGTAAAGATAGTATCAGTATATCGTGATACATTTACAGAACTTCAGAATGATGATAAGTATTCCATCAAAGTAAATGCTGCTTATGCATATGGCGGTCCGGAAATGGCAGTAAAAACACTTAATGCCAACCTTGACCTTAACATTTCTGAGTATATCTCAATAAACTGGGAAGGTCTTATCCGTGCCATAGATAGACTTGGAGGTGTAACAATCCATATTGAAGAAGATGAGATCGAATACACAAATGATTATATCAAGGATATTATGGAAAATACTGGTATAGCTTCAGACGGAGTATATAACACAGGGGATCAGATCTTAAATGGTGTTCAGGCAACAGCTTACTGCCGTATCAGATATACAGGTCAGGGTGATATCACAAGAACTGAGCGTCAGAGAGAAGTTATCACAGAGATGATAAAGAAGCTTAAGAAGTCAGATCTTTCTACAATAAATGATATCATTGATGAAGTATTCCCTTATGTAAGCACAAGCATTACAGAAAAAGAAATGTATAGTCTTGCAAAGAGCCTTCTTTCATATGAATTAAAGGATACAACAGGTTTCCCATTCAGATATCAGTTCTATGATTCAGACGAGCTTGGATCATGTATTGCTGCTGATGACCTGCTTGATAATGCCCAGGCACTTCATAGATATCTTTTTGGAAATGATAATTACACTCCATCAGAGAATTTAAAGAGGATAAATGAAAGCCTTTCATCTATCAATGGAGTTTATAGTTCAGGAGAGAAGATCCTTCTTGAAGGAGAAACCTCAAGTGAATCAGAATCAAATGATTCAGATGAATAAAACTATTTAAATTTTTAATAATAGAAAAAACTGATTATTTAGGAGTAAATATGAAAAAGAATTGTCTTGTAGCCCAGTCGGGCGGACCAACAGCTGCTATCAACGCTTCTCTTGCAGGCGTTATAAATGGTGTTATCGCCAGTGAGAAATATGACAGGATCTATGGCGCAATACATGGTATCAGTGGTGTATTTGAGAAGAATTTTATGGATCTTACAGATCTTATAAATGAGCACGGTCAGCAGATTGACCTTCTCTCTACAACACCTGCTATGTTCCTTGGATCATGCCGTTTCAAGATGCCTTCATTTGAAGAAGACAGGAGTGTTTACGAGGTTTTATTCAAGACATTAGAAGAGATGAACATTGGAGCATTTTTCTATATTGGTGGAAATGATTCAATGGATACAGTTGATAAGTTATCACGTTATGCCGCAGAATGCGGAAGCGATATATTATTTGCCGGTGTACCAAAGACTATTGATAATGATCTTATAAATACAGATCATACTCCAGGTTTTGGTTCAGCTGCTAAGTATATTGCAACTACTATGCTTGAGATCGCTCATGATACATATATTTACGATCTGTCATGTGTAACAATAGTTGAGATCATGGGAAGAAATGCCGGATGGCTTACTGCAGCGGCAGCTCTTGCAAGAAATACATATAATCCAACTCCACAGCTTATCTATCTTCCAGAAGTTCCATTCAGTAAGGAACAGTTCTTAGAAGATATCAAACAGCAGCTTAAGGTATCTAAGAATATAGTTGTTGCTGTTTCTGAAGGAATCAGGGATAAGGACGGAGTTTATATAAGTGCACAGAATGCAACACTTGATAAATTCGGACATCCACAGCTTTCAGGAGTAGGTAAGACTCTTGAAAACTATGTAAAAGAAGAACTTGGTATCAAGGTTAGATCTATAGAGCTTAATATCATCCAGAGATGCGGCGGTCATCTTGCATCCAGAACAGATCTTGATGAAGCTGTAAAACTTGGTGAGTTTGCTGTCAGATTTACAGAAGAAGGAAACTCAGGATTTATGACAGCATTAAAGCGTAAATCAACAATTCCTTATATGTATGACATAGAGATGGCACCATTAGCTGAAATTGCTAATCAGGAAAAGAAGGTGCCACGTGAATGGATAAATGAAGCTGGTAATAATGTGAAACAGGAAGTTATAGATTATATGAGACCACTTATCCAGGGTGAAGTATCTATTTCTTATAGAGATGGACTTCCAGTTTATATACCAGTTCCACATCTTAATACAGGCATGAAGGTCGAATAAGACTATAATTTATAGAGTCGACCAATTTACATAAAATGCTTGAAAATAAAGCTACAGGTAGTATAATAAAGCTATAAATAAGAATATTAACGGATCACTTGTAATAAAGGTCTGGGGCGCGCGATAACTCCTGTATATTTTGAACCTACATCTTCTTAAACGGGAATCCAATTATTTGTTGATAGGATGACATGCCTCCATCGAGTGGACTTCAGAGAATCACGTGAGGATACCCACCTGGCGGTTTGCTAGGACTCAAGAAGCGGGAGCCGGCACTTCGGATTTATTACGATTCGCTTTTTATGAAGAAGCAGCCTTGGCTGCTTCTTTTTTATTTCAAGTCACATACTATTATTTTAGGTTAAGGTATATCATGAAAGAAAAATTACTCTCTCTCATTAGAAAAATAATATATTTCATAAAAAATAACAGATCAAAAACAGCTATACTTCTGGGGGTATTTGTAGTTGCCATTTTACTTATCATAAAGGTCATAAATATTGGTAATGAGAAGAAAACCCCTGAGGAAATCAAAATAGAAGAATCAGCTTATTCCTATAAAGATATTATGGAGGATATAAGTTATCTTGCTTCTGATACAGATGCAAAGAATAAATTAAATGATCTTGTGGATCCTTTATATATCAGTAATAAAGTTGATTATCTTTACATCAGACAAGTGGCAGATGTGATCGGTGCAAAAAAGAAAGATTATTATGATATTTTATATTTAAAAGATGATTATGATCTTGTGCAAAGAGATGTATTTGATTATATCTATAATTCATTTGCAGATGAATCCCCTTATATTATTAAGGAGACTATATATTTAGATGATAATATCCCTTATAAATTAAGAGAAGATTTAGATATATCAGATTATAAAGATAAGATAGTTGACTGTTATATAAAAGATGATGTGATATTTAAGATCAAAGGATTAAGTGAAAAGACATTAACTTATGAAAATGCTCTTATATTAGATTCGGATATTGAAATAACTTTTTACTGCAATGGAAGTTCTTTAACAATGAAGAACAAGGTGGAGGGATTAAATGAGAAAGAAATCTACTCCCTTACAGTATCCAACGAAGGTATAGTAGATAAAAGAAGTTATGAAGGGATGGTAAGAGATAAAGTCCTTTCTGCAACTAAATCCTCTATTAATACAAAGAATAATGGATCTCTTGATATATCAGACAGCTTTATAGCTTATGACATTAAGGGAAAATATGCCACTACAGAGTCTGTAATAAACAGCTTCTCAGGATATAAGGAAGTTAAGTTATATATAAGAGAAGGAAAGGTAATAGCTGCAGTTGCTGATGAGGCAGAAAAGGAATCTGAAAATATCAGGGTTCTAATAAGTGATGAATCATTTTCAGATTATAAACATAAGACTGCAACAGTTAAAGGAAATGAAGAACTGTATATCACAGTAAATGACGGCGAGACAGAAACAGTACCTAAAGATGTGATATATGATATCAGAAGAAGTGAATATAAAGAGGGAGATATCATCAAGGTTGAAACAAAGGGACCTGAAGGAAAGATCAGTCTTGATTCCTTAAAGAGAAGTAAGGAAACTCCTTTATATAGAGGAACTCTTTATGTAAAAGTTGTTGATGATGGATTTAATATCGTAAATGAACTTGGTCTAGAAGAATATCTCTATGGGGTTGTATCAAGCGAAGTGCCATCTACATATGGAATGGAATCCCTTAAGGCGATGGCTGTTGTTGCCAGAAGTTACGCTTATTCCATGAAGAAGGCAGGAAGCTATTCAAAATACGACGCGGACATAGATGATACAAGTCTGAATCAGATCTATAATAACAAACCTGAAACAAAAGAAGCAGTACAGGCGGTAAAAGAAACCACCGGAGTTATGGTTTATGTTGATAACGAAGTGGTAATACCTTATTTCTTTTCTACTTCAGCAGGTGTAACCCTTAACAATTCTGATATCTGGAAACAGGGGAATCTTAAATACATAAAGTCTGGGCTTCAGTTAGGAACCTGGGATGAAAATGTTGATCTTTCAGATGAAACAAAGTTCAGGGATTTTATAGATAATTACAAAGATAAGGATTATCTTGAGAAAGAATTACCTTTCTTTAGATGGAAGGCTCATTTAACAAATGAAGAAATGACAAAGGCCGTAAATGAAAGGATAAGTTCTAAGTTTGATAGAAATCTTGGAAGTATTCTGGTAAAGGAAGATGATGATTTTAATGTAAGGTCTATAGAGGACCTGGGAAATATAACAGATATAAAGGTTACCAAGAGATCAAAAACTGGCGCCATTCTTGAAATGGAGATAGGCGGTGATAAAAACATTATAAAGGTGACAGGAAGTATAAATTTTGATAATCTGATAATAGACGATTCAACTGATATAGAATTAAATGATGGTTCAATAATATCAAAATGGGGGAGCCTTCCAAGTACAGTATACTATGTTGTTAAAACCGAGGATGGTTTTGACATAGTCGGCGGAGGACTTGGAAATGGAGTAGGATTAAGTCTTTACGGGGCTACCATCCTTTCCGATAAAGGCTATGATTTTAAAGAAATATTAAATTATTATTATTCGGGGATAAAGATAAAAAATAATTATACTGGAGAAGAGATATAATATTATTGGTGAGGGCAAAATGAAAAACTGGTTGAAAAAGATAGCTGAATTTATCAGAGGAACTTCTGATGAACATATGAGTGCGTTTGCGGGACAGACAGCATTCTTTATCTTTTTGTCGATTTTTCCTATTGCTAATATCCTTTTATCTCTTACGAAGGTGCTTCCCTATACTGAAGCCCAGCTTATAGATATTATCAAAAGAGTGATACCTTATGACTTTGAGGTATATATGATAGAGATCATAGACGATATTTATTCAAACAATTCCAATTCTCTTACGGTGATATCTATTATCCTTGGTTTCTGGTCAGGAGCTAAGGGTATCATGGCCATTAGAAATGGTTTAAATGAAGCTTACCATTCCAGAGAACAGAGGAATTATTTCATTTCCAGAGGTATCAGTACTTTATATACCATAATCTTCGTGATATTCATTGTGGTACTTATGGTATTTAACCTTTTTGGTACGCAGATATTCGAATACATGATCCGTTTCTTCCCGGAATTTATAAATGTTACCGGGCTGATCTATGGGGTGAGATACACAGGTTCATTTGTTATCCTCCTTATCCTCATGTGGCTTATGTACTGGTTTATTCCTAATAGAAAGCTGAAATTTAAGAATCAGTTCTGGGGAGCGATGTTTGCTTCCTTAAGCTGGGTTGCTGTATCTAAACTTTTTGCTATATATATTGATTACATAGTTTCAAAATCATATATGTACGGATCTCTTACAACAGTTATTATGATTTTGCTGTGGCTTTATTCTATTTCTAATATTATTTTTATGGGTGCCCAGATAAATGAATTCCTGTATCAAAGTATTTTTAAAGAAAAAGAAGAGATAAAGCGAGAGAAGAAAAAAGAAAAAAAGAGATTAAAGATGGAAAGACTCATTGAAAAAAGAAAAGAGAGACAAAGAAGAGAGTCTCCTTCAGATAATGATTAATTAAAAAAAATAAGACTCAGCTTTTCGCTGAGTCTTATTTTTATGAAAGCTTTTCGATAGCAGCTTTAATTCTTGCGATTGATTCTTCTTTACCAAGAATCTCCATAAGTTCTGTAGCTCCACCTGGAGTTGCAGCCTTACCTGAAAGAGCTGTACGGATTGGCCACATTACAAAGCCGGTCTTATATTCTTTTGATGTTGCAAATTCTTTTAATGTTTCGAAAAGAGCATCATTTGTATAATCAGATGCTTCCTCAAGTACAGGAAGTACTTCCTTAAGAAGAACAAGAGAATTCTCTTCATTTGTCTTCATCTTCTTATGAACATAGAGAGCATTGTCATATTCAGGAACAGCTTCGAAGAAATCAATCTGATCTTTGATATCCAGGAATACTTCGATTCTTGTCTGGATAAGCTTTGCAATATGCTCTAAATCCATAGGCTTTGTGATAACTTCCTTAATGTATGGAAGAGCCTTCTCATAGAATTTATCAAAATCCATAGCCTTGATATATTCTGAGTTCATCCATTTAAGCTTTGTCATATCAAGAACAGCAGGAGACTTGCCCATGTGGTGATAATTGAATTCCTTAGTAAGCTCTTCAAGAGAGAAGATTTCCTGATTTCCTTCAGGGCACCAACCAAGAAGTGCTACGAAGTTAATAACAGCTTCTGATAAGAATCCCTGCTCAAGAAGATCTTCAAAAGAACTGTGACCGCTTCTCTTTGAGAGCTTGGCATGAGTTTCATCTGTAATAAGTGGGCAGTGGATATATACTGGAACTTCCCATCCAAAGGCCTCATAAAGTCTGTTATATTTTGGAGCTGATGAAAGGTATTCGTTACCGCGGACTACATGAGTGATTCCCATAAGATGGTCATCAACTACATTTGCAAAGTTATATGTTGGGAATCCATCTGACTTGATAAGGATCATGTCATCTAATTCTGAATTATCAACAGTGATATCTCCGTAAAGTTCATCCTTAAATGTTGTAGTTCCTGTTGTAGGATTGTTTTGACGGATTACGTAAGGCTTACCTTCAGCAAGGTTCTTTTCAATCTCTTCCTTAGAAAGGTGGAGACAGTGCTTGTCATAATGGAAAACTTTCTTTCCTTCGATCTCTGTCTCAAGGCTGCTAAGACGTTCAGCATCACAGAAGCAGTAGTAAGCTTCGCCTTTTTCAATAAGTTCCTTGGCATATTTAAGATAAAGACCTTCTTTAACTCTTTCTGACTGAACATAAGGACCAACTCCCTTATCGATATCTGGACCTTCGTCCCAGATAAGGCCTGTCTCTTTAAGAGTTCTATTGATTATATCTACAGCACCTTCAACTTCACGTTCCTGGTCTGTGTCTTCAATACGAAGAATAAAATCACCATCCTCATGCTTAGCAATAAGATAAGCATAGAGAGCAGTACGAAGATTTCCTACATGCATTCTTCCTGTAGGACTTGGCGCAAAACGTGTTCTAACTTTTGACATTTGTTTCACCTCATATAATTAGTAAGGGATTTATCCCTCCATAGTATCGAAAAAAATAGCCTGAATAAGGCATTAACGCTGTTAAGTATAGCACACCATAAAAGAGTTGAAAAGAAATAAATCGCTGTGGTAATATTAACTCTGTATGGAGGTCACTAAATATGTCATTTATATCAACTAAAGGCCGTTATGGCCTCAGGGTCATGATCGATCTGGCAGAGCATAATAACGGGGATTATGTTCCTTTAAGTGATATTGCGGAAAGACAGGGTATTTCCGAAAAATATCTGGAAAGTATTGTTGGAACACTTAGTAGAAATGGATTACTGGAATCGCTCAGGGGAAAAGGTGGCGGATATAGACTTATTAAAAGACCGGCGGATTATTCGGTACTTGATATATTAAAATGTACAGAAGGAAGTTTAGCGCCAGTTTCGTGTCTAGATAAATCATTTAATGATTGTCCGAGGGTTTCAGAATGTGATACTTTACCAATGTGGGAAGATTTTTATAAGCTGGTAACGGATTTTTTTGATTCAAGATCATTACAGGATCTGATAGTAGAACCAGGTACTGGAGATTTTGTCATCTGATATATAAGATAATCACTATTTGAAAAAACTATTTTTAGGTAGTATACTGTTACAGTATTTTGGAGAGACATTTTGTATTCGAAAGGGAATAAAGACTTATGAAGTTAAGTGAGTTAAGCTCTGGAACACTTATAATGCTTGTGGTTGCGGTAGTACTTGTAGTTTTACTTATTGTACTTATTGTTGTTACCATCAATGTATTAAAAAAACCAACAGAGAACGAAAATTATACAAAAAAGGAATATACATCATATAAGTCCGACGAAGATGATTCAAAGAAAAAGACCCGGTCTTCGATATTTGATGATGAAGAAGATGATGACTTTGATGATGAAGAAGAAGATGAGGAATCTTTAGATAAATTCAAACCTAAGAATGAAACAGCTGCTAAAGAAACAGCTGAGGATACTGAGGCTAACGAAGCTGAGGATGAAGATGAAGATGACGAGGGAGATATAACCGAAGTCTTAACTAGCGTCATCGAAGCTGATGAAGCTGAGGCAGAAGAAAAAGTAAAAGTAGAAGTTGCTGAGAAATTCTTTAAGTCTGAAAAGAAGGAAATGCCGGTTGATGCCGCTGATGAAGAAGACATTGAAGAAGATGAAGAAGAGGCAGCTGCTACAGAAGATACTGACGATGATGATGTAAAAGAATATGAGTCAGTACATGATAAAAAAGTTAAATCTGAGTTTAGCTCTTTATTTGATAATAAAGATAGCGAGGTAACAAATGATACTATCGATGTGTCAAAGCAGGTTAAGGATGCTAAGACAATGGAAGAAAAGTATGGCAAGTATATGCCATCTCAGGAAAATGATAGCGCATTTGTAGAAAAAAGCTTTACAATTGAAAAAGGCGAAGATACAACATTTGACAGTGCATTTACAGACAGCGCATTTTCAAATGATGTTCCAGAAGAAGAGGAGTATTCTTCCCTTGGAATGAAGCCTTATAAGGATGAAGGAAAGATTACTGTTAATCCTGTTAATCAGGTAAATATCAATGCAGTTAATTCTGATATCATCGCTGATTCAGTGGATCTTGGAGCAAAGGCTGAGACTGTTAACGAGATGAAGGCATTCTTAAGCGATAATCCTGTTCCTAAGAAAAAGAACAAGAAGATGAAGAAGGGCGAGGCCCTCTTTGAACAGAAGTTCAGAGAAGAGACAAAGCGTGGAGAAATCCAGGGCGGTGACTACTTCTGGTATAACAATCAGGATATTGAAAATCTTGCAAGAAAAGAAGATATGTATTTCTATTGCAAATATTTCAATGATCCAGATAAGGCTGTTCTTCCTCTTATTATTGAAATGTACGATTGTGCATTTGTAAGAACAGAGGAGATTGAAAGAATTGCTTATGGTATTAAATTTAAAGCCATGGGTATGAGAGAGATCCTTAGTGCAAAAGAGAATATAAGCTTTGACAGATCAGAGGCGACTAAAGAGCCAACTGAAGAGGATAAGCAGGAAATTTATGAGAAATGGTGCGGATATGTTGATAACTTCCTTAAGATAATCGTTATCAATGCACCAGATAGTATCCAGGAAGAGATCAAACTTCAGCTTTATCATTATGGTCATAACGATGCAGAAACACTTCTTTTCTGCCCGGATGAACCAGATGATGATGAAGATGATTAATACTTGACAACAAAACATACAGTGATTAAACTTATCACATGTAAATAATGAAATGGCATTGATGGTGCATAAAGAGCATTGAAAACTCCTAAAGAGAGATGAGGTCACCGGCTGAGAGCTTCGTCAGGATAAGTCAATACTTTATCTTCACACCGGAGCTTTTCTGCTGAACGGACGTCTCATTAGGCAGAAACGTATGAAAAGCGCGTTAAGCTTAAATTAAGAGCCGCATTTAATGCGGAATCAGGGTGGTACCACGGAATTGTTTATTCGTCCCTTCGTTACAAAAGTAACGGAGGGACTTTTTTTATATACCCCATTCTAAGGAGGAAAGAGAAATGAGTAAGACGCTTCAGGAAATCAGACAGGAAGCAGAAGAAAAGATCAAGGCAACATTTACAGCTGAAACACTTGATGAAATAAGAGTAAATGTCTTAGGTAAGAAGGGTGAATTAACACAGATCCTTAAGAGCATGAAGGACCTTTCACCAGAAGAAAGACCTAAGGTTGGTCAGCAGGTTAATGAAGTAAGAAAGGTTTTAGAAGATCTGATCGAGTCAAAAAAAGCTGAGATTAAACATGCAGTTCTTGCAGAAAAGATGAAGAGAGAGACAATCGACGTAACTCTTCCTGGAAAGAAGATGATGAGAGGACATCGTCATCCTAACCAGATCGCTCTTGAGGACTTGGAGAAAGTATTCATTGGAATGGGTTATCAGGTAGTTGAAGGACCAGAGGTAGAATACGACAGATATAACTTTGAACTTCTTAATATTCCTGCAAATCATCCTGCAAAGGACGAACAGGATACATTTTATATTACAAAAGACATTCTCCTTAGAACACAGACATCTTCAGTTCAGGCGAGAATCATGGAAGGCGGAGAGCTTCCTATTAAGATCATTTCACCAGGTAGAGTATTCAGAGCTGATGAAGTTGATGCTACACATTCACCTTCTTTCCATCAGGTAGAAGGACTTGTAGTAGGTAAAGGCGTAACAATGGCAGATCTTAAGGGTACTCTTGATCAGTTTGCAAGAGAATTCTTCGGACCTGGAACAAAGACAAAGCTTCGTCCTCATCATTTCCCATTTACAGAGCCATCAGCAGAAGTTGATGTAACATGCTTTAAGTGTGGTGGTAAGGGATGTAACGTATGTAAGGGTTCAGGATGGATTGAAATCCTTGGTTGTGGTATGGTTCATCCTCACGTACTTGAAATGTGCGGAATCGATCCAAATGTATATTCAGGTTTTGCCTTTGGTATAGGACTTGAAAGAGTAGCACTTCTTAAATATGAGATTGATGATATGCGTCTTCTCTATGAGAATGATGTAAGATTCCTTAAGCAGTTCTAATTTAGGAAGAAAAAATTAAAAGATAAGATTAATTAAGGAGATAAATATGAATACACCAATATCATGGATTAAAGCATATGTTCCTGATCTGGATGTTACTCCACAGGAATTTGTTGATAAGATCACACTTTCAGGTTCACATGTTGAAAACTATAAAACATTTAATAAAAATCTTGATAAGATCGTAGTAGGTAAAGTTCTTAAGATAGATAGACATCCTGACGCAGATAAGTTAGTTATCTGTCAGGTTGATGTAGGGGAAGATGAGCCTATCCAGATAGTAACTGGTGCTCCTAATGTAGAAGTAGGACAGCTTGTTCCTACAGTACTTGATGGAGGAAGAGTTGCTGGTGGACATGACGGAGGAGAACTTCCAGCTGATGGAATTAAGATCAAGAAGGGCAAACTTCGTGGAGTAGAATCATTTGGTATGATGTGCGCCATTGAAGAGCTTGGTTCTTCACGTGAGCTTTATCCAGAAGCTCCAGAAAATGGAATTTATGTATTCCCTGCTGACAGTGATGTAAAGCCTGGTGATGATGCAGTTGCAGCTCTTGGTCTCGATGATACAAATGTAGAATATGAGATCACATCTAACAGAGTAGACTGTTTCTCAATCCTTGGAATGGCAAGAGAGGCAGCGGTTACATTTGATAAGCCTTTCTACCCACCAGTAGTAGAAGTTAAAGAAGAGTCAGATGAAAAGACAGAGGATTACATCACAGTTGATGTTGAAGATAAAGAACTCTGTAAGAGATATGTAGCACGTGTAGTTAAGAATGTTAAGATCGGTCCTTCACCTGAATGGATGAAGAGAAGACTCCGTGCACAGGGAATTAGATCTATCAACAACATCGTTGATATTACAAACTATGTAATGGAAGAATATGGTCAGCCAATGCATGCTTATGATCTTTCTACAATTGCTGGAAATAAGATCGTAGTTAAGCGTGCCAAGGATGGCGACAAGTTCACAACACTTGACGGCGTTGAGAGAGAGCTTGACAGCAACGTTCTTATGATCTGTGATGGAGAAAAAGAAGTTGGTATCGCAGGTATGATGGGCGGAGCTAACTCAATGGTTACAGATGATATTAAGGATCTCTTATTTGAGGCTGCCTGCTTCGATGGAACAAATATCCGTCTTTCAGAGAGAAGACTTGGTCTTCGTACAGATGCAGCAGGTAAGTTTGAAAAGGGCCTTGATCCAAACCTTGCTAAGGAAGCAATAGACAGAGCCTGCCAGCTTATTGAAGAGCTTGGCTGTGGTGAAGTTCTTAAGGGAGCAGTTGATGTTTATCCAGAAAAGGTAGAGCCATGGACACTTCCATTTGAACCAGAAAGAATGAATGCACTTCTTGGACTTAATGTTTCAGAAGAAGAGATGCTTTACATCTTCAAGGGATTTGGTCTTACATATAATGAAAATGATAGAACTCTTACAATTCCTACATATAGACAGGATCTTCACTGCATGAACGATCTTGCAGAAGAAGTAGCAAGAATCTATGGATATGACAAGATACCATCAACACTTACTACACTTAATGCAGGGATCGGCGGACTTCCTTATAACCAGGAGATCGAAGCTATAGCAAGAAATGTTGTAGAAGCAAATGGTTTCTCAGGTGGAATGTGCTATTCATTTGAAAGTCCTAAGGTATTTGATAAGCTCCTTCTTCCTATGGACAGCAAGTTCCGTGAGGCAGTTAAGATCAGCAATCCTCTTGGTGAAGATTTCTCTATCATGAGAACTATCTCACTTAATGGAATGCTTACATCTCTTTCAACAAACTTCAACAGACGTAATAAGGATGTACGTCTTTATGAAATGGGAAATGTATATGTACCACACAGCCTTCCACTTACAGAGCTTCCTGATGAAAAGATGAAGCTTACACTTGGTATGTATGGTGAAGGAGATTTCTTCACTCTTAAGGGAGTTGTGGAAGAACTTTTCGAAAAGCTTAATTTTGGTGATGAGGTTGAATATGAGCATACATCAGAGTATCCATTCCTTCACCCTGGAAGACAGGCTGAGATAAGAAGTGGTGCAATGTCTGTAGGTTATATCGGACAGTTACATCCAGAAGTAGTTGAGAATTATTCAATGAAGGGTGAGGTATATGTAGCCGTTCTTAATATGGATGTTGTTACAAGCCTTACAAAGGAAGATATCAAATATACAGGTATCGCTAAATTCCCAGGATCCACAAGAGATCTTTCACTTGTTTGTGATAAGAGCGTATTTGTTGGTGATATTGAGAAAGTACTTAAGAAAGCTGGCGGACAGCTGCTCGAGCATATCGAACTCTTCGACGTTTACGAAGGAGATCAGGTTGGAGAAGGCAAGAAGTCAGTAGCATTTTCACTTCTTTTCAGAGCAAAGGACAGAACTCTTGCAGATACAGAAGTAAATGCTATAATAGAAAAGTCTCTTGAGAAACTTAAGGAAATTGGAGTTACTTTAAGAGCATAACTTTTAATTTAGAAGGAAAAATAAAATGGAATTAACTGATTTTAATTACGATCTGCCTGAGGAGCTTATTGCTCAGGACCCACTTCTTAAAAGAAGTGATTCAAGACTTATGGTAATACATAGGGACACAGGAGAGATAGAACATAAACATTTCAGTGATATAATCGATTATCTTGATCCGGGAGACTGCCTTGTTATAAATGATACCAAGGTTATTCCTGCTCGTCTCATGGGGGTAAAGGCTGAAACCGGAGCAACTATCGAGGTCCTTCTTCTCCGTAACAAGGGGGATAATGTCTGGGAAACACTTGTAAGACCAGGTAAGAAGGCTAAAGTTGGAACTGTTATATCTTTTGGTGACGGACTCCTTAAGGGAGAAGTAATTGATATCGTTGATGAAGGAAACAGACTTATAAAGTTCACCTATGAAGGAATATGGGAAGAGGTGCTTGATAAATTAGGAGAGATGCCTCTGCCACCATATATTACTCATAAACTTCAGGATAAGAATCGTTATCAGACTGTTTATGCAAAACATGAAGGTTCTGCAGCAGCTCCTACGGCAGGGCTTCATTTTACAGAGGAACTTTTGCAAAAGATTAAGGACAAAGGCATTAATATCGCAAGAGTAACTCTTCACGTGGGACTTGGAACCTTTAGACCTGTAAAGGTTGAAAAAATAGAAGAGCATCATATGCATTCAGAATACTATGTAGTACCTGATGAAACAGCGGAGCTTATTAATAAGACTCGTGCAAATGGAAAGAGGATCGTATCTGTTGGAACCACCAGCACAAGAACTCTTGAATCTGCAGCGGCTGAAGACGGTACACTTAAGGGCTGCAGCGGCTGGACAGAAATATTTATTTATCCAGGATACAAGTTCAAGGTGGTAGATTCATTAATTACTAACTTCCATCTTCCTGAGTCAACGCTTATAATGTTAGTATCAGCTTTTTATGACAGAGAAAAAGTACTTGATGCATATAAGACTGCCGTTGATGAAAGATATAGATTCTTCTCATTCGGAGATGCTATGGTACTTATCTGATCAGTACGTTTAATTAATAGAATTTGAAGGGAACAAGGAACTATGAAAACAGTAAAGGACAGTATAAAGCTTTTTAGATTTAATCTGCCTTCAGTAATTATATTTGAAATGCTTATACATATCCTTGCTGGGGCGGTTCTTGTTCCCTTATATTATGTTTTCTGCAATTCTGCGATAAAATTGGCAGGAGTTAATTATCTAAATAGAAGTAATGTAGGTAAGTTCTTTAAATATCCAGGAACTTACCTTTTTATTCTTGTATATCTTCTTATTGTTGCATTTCTTGTTTCCGTAAATATATCAGGAGTTATTCATAATTATATAGCTGCATCTACCTTAAAAAGAGTAGGACCTTTCAGAATATTTATGTATGGCCTTAAGGGGGCAGTAAAGAGTCTCAGACCTAGAAACTTTTTAGCCGGTATCATGGCTTTGTTTTTTGCACCTGCTATGTCCATAATCTTTTATTCATTTAATTTATTACAATTATCACTTCCTGGTTATATTATCAGCTACACGGATAATCATATTGTGGGTGTACGGATCTCTATAATAATATATGTGATCCTTTCACTTATATGTTTTGATTTTTCCTTTGCAATACATTATTACATGACAACCCGTGGATCTTTCTATCAGGCAGTTAGAAGAGCCAGAAAGCTCCTTAAAGGAAAGAGAGTTAATACTACTTTATCTATAATTATATGGAATCTTGCAGTATCTGGAATATCTGTCTTTTTAGGTTCTGTCATCATATCAAAGCTTATTCCTAGAATTATCAAACTTATAAAGGTAAATGTTGCATCATTTTTCATTACCTCCATATCTCAGAGTATGCTTTTAGTGTTGGTTATCTTACTTGTGTTACTGGGAATTCCTTTAAATATGTGCTTTATTACATATCAGTTTTCAGAAATGCAGCCTAAGAGATCAATCCTTCCAAGTATTGCAGACTATAAGGAATATAATCCAAAGAAAAGTATGATGAGGGAAAAGGCAGGAATTGTAACGCTGCTTGCTATATGTTTTGTACTGGATATAGCATTTTACAGATTAAACAGTCTTGGAGCCTTTAGCATAAATGCTGATTATCTTAATACTGTTACCATTACTGCTCATAGGGGGGCGTCTATTGAGGCTCCGGAAAATACTTTAGCAGCCTTTGAACTTGCTATAAATGAAGGGGCAGATGTGGTGGAGCTGGATGTAAGAGAAACAAAAGACCATGTGATAATAGTTCAGCATGATGAAACATTTAAGAGAACCATAGGCTTTGATAAAAAAGTTGGAGACATGACCTATGATGAAATCTTAGAACTTAGCGCAGGGGCCTGGTTCGACGAAAAGTATAAGAATGAAAAAATCCCAACCTTAGAAGAGGCCATAGACCTTGTGAAGGGAAGAGCAAAGCTTAATATTGAATTAAAGCCTGCCTCAACTGATTCAAAGCTGATCGAAGAAGTAGTCAGGATCGTAAATGAGAAAAATGTGAAGAAAAGCTGTGTTGTGACCTCACTTAATTACAATTCTTTAAGGGAAGTTAAGGAACTGGATCCGGATATAAAAACTATTTATGTAATGTCGGTGGCTTTAGGAGATTATTATAATCTTAAATATGCAGATGGATTCAGTATAAAATATACCTTCATATCAAGTACATCAGTTAGAAATGCACATAAAGTTGGTAAGGAAGTCTATGTATGGACTGTCAACTCAAAACGTCTCCTTGAAAGACTCATGCTTTTAAATGTTGACAGTATAATAACTGATAATCCAGAGAAAATGAGAAAAAACATGGCAGATATATATGAAGACAACAGTCTTTTTGGTGCCATAAATTCGTATTTAAAAAACCTTTTCTAGTTTAAGAGGAGAAAAAAGTGAAGAAGAAGCTGGTTATTTTATTAAGTATAGTTTTGTGTTTTACATTTGTGGGATGCAGATTTATAGGCAGTGAAAAAGCATCAGAAACAGATGGAGAAAAAAAGGAAGATCCAACAGCAGGTTTTATTGAACTTGAAGGATATGTTAAGACAATTAAAGATGATGTGAATATTTATAGAACACCTGACGCCGAAGGGGAAATCTACATGACCTTAAATAAGGGTGTTGATCTTAAAAGAACTGGCTCAAAAAACGGCTGGGTAAGAGTAAGACTTAATGACATTTTATGCTATGTCAATGGTAAAGAAGTAGAAGAAACAACAATAAAATGGGCTACAGAGACAGATGCAAAGACTGTAACTCATGTGATCTATATCGACCCTGCAAAACAAATAGAAAAGGATGATACTCTTGAACCTATCAGGCCGGATTTAAAGATCAGTGATATGGCTGATACAAGCGAAAATGCCAATGGTTCAGATGAAGACATTGATTCAACAGCGCAGGCTGCTTCATCGAAAACTAAGGATTCATCAATGGCAAAGGCTGCAATGGGTGCCTCAGCAATTGGTGTATCAACAGGAAATTTTGAATATGATATTACATTTGCAGTTGCAGATAAAGTGAGAAAAGAACTTGAGACCATGGGCTATACTGTTATCCTTTCAAGGGAATCGGATAGCGTAAATATCAGTAATTCAAAGAGAGCGCTGGATGCAGTGTCAAGTGAAGCTGAGATCTACATTAGAATAAGTGCTGGTTCTTCAAAAAACCCTAATACAAAGGGAATGGCTGGATTTATAGCAACTGATGCAAATCCAAATACAAAGAATTACTACACAAAGAGTTATGATCTTTGTAATCTCATACTTGATAAGGCAACAAAGAAAACAGGAGCTAAAAATATCGGTTTATTTAAGACAGATGAGCTCACAAGCCTTAATTATTGTACAACTATGCCGGCTGTATCAATTAATATTGGATACCTTTCAAATATTGATGACGATACTTCTTTAGGTAATGAAGAATATGTTAACAAAACCTCAAATGCCATAACTGACGCGGTTATAGAGTATTTTACAGGTAGAAACTTGACAGAATAATGTAACAGTGCTAATATCTATCTGTAACAAATTTGTAACATTGTTAAATGAATTAGAAACATTTTTGAGATTATGAAGTTAAATAGTAGTAACAAATACAGAATGAATAGAGCAGGCCTCTTCCTTAGAAAGAATGTTTTATCAGGAAGATTCTTTGTTCGTAATACTATAATTGCATTAATATTTGCTACTGTTGTAGGTACTCCTATAATTGTCCTTGGCAATAACACAGGTGATAAGAAAGCTACAGTAGAAGCATCTGAACCTGTTTTTGAGGTCAACCTTTCTGAGGCAGAGATGATCGATGAAAATTCTCTTTCAGTGGTTAAGAACAGAATTGGTGCTGAAGCATCAGTAAAACTTTCTTTTAAGACTGAAACTCTTCTGGCGGGTACAGAATTTGATTTTAATGGTAAATTCATTACTAAGGTTTCATCTCTTAATATCAGAGAGAATGCAGATGAGAATTCAGAAATCGTTGGAAGACTCTTTGAAGGCGCATACGGTACAATCCTTGGCGAAGAAGGTGATTGGACAAAAATCTCTTCAGGATCAGTTACAGGGTATGTTAAGACTGAATATATCTTAAAAGATAAAGAAGCAGTTAAGATTGCTAATGATTATAAAGTAAAGATAGCAACAGTATCAGAATCTTCAGTTCGTGTAAGAGATGAAGGTTCAACTGATTCAGATGTAATCTATTACGCATCACTTAATGAAGCATTTCCAGTAAACGCTGATCTTACAAATGATCAGTGGGTAAATATAAGACTTGCAGATTCAACTTACGGATATATTTCATCAGAATTCGTATCAGTTAAAGAAGGATTTGCTGAAGCTATTCCAGTTTCAAGATTAGAAGATCTTGATAGAATTAAGGAAGACAACTTAAGAGAGAAAGTTAAGGAAGAGGAAGCATTAAATAGCGAAAACTCTGATAATGATTCATCTTACAGTGAGTCAGAGAATACATCATCTTCAGATAATAGCTCATCATCTTCAGATAATAGCTCATCATCTGATAAAAGCTCTTCATCTTCTTCATCAAATGAAGTAAGTCAGGGCACAACAACTGAAGAAGCAGTAAATGTAGATGTGAGTGACAGATATCTTCTTGCAGCTATTGTTTATGCAGAGTCAGGTGGAGAACCATACGAAGGACAGCTGGCAGTAGCTAACGTGGTACTTAACAGACTTCGTACAGGCTACTATGGTAATACACTTTCGGATGTTATTTATGCACCATACCAGTTCTCAGCAACAAGTACCAGTGCATTCCAGAACGCTCTTACAACAGGAGGTTCATCAACATCACTTGCTGCAGCAGATGCAGCCCTTGCCGGTACAAACAATATCGGTTCATTAAAGAACTTCAGACCAACATGGTATATCGATGTTAGTACAATTGAAGGTTCTTATACAATCATAAATAATCACGTGTTCTTCTAGGACTAAGGAAGAAATCACAAAAAAACTATAAAGAACGGATAGGGAATAGATAGCGTTTTAGATTCCCTATCCGTTTTGTTATTCGCTGGTCGCCTCCGAGGTCCTATTCGCCTCAGGACAACCTAAGAGCTGCGCTAATTTGCTCAAAAAACATGGCAATAAAACTTTATTTTTGTAGGAGGAACAAATATAATATAGGCATTACTAAATTTCGAGGTTGAGAAAATGAATGCATTGATTATTAATTGTAGCCCTGTTCGTACAGGAGCAACATCTGAAATAGTAAAAATAGTTATGGAACAACTATCTGCAAGATATGATGTTAAGGGCATATGTATAGATGATTATTCTTTTACTTTCTGCAAGGGGTGTCGTTCATGCCACTCTACCGCAAAATGTGGTCTAAATGATGCACCGGTGATTCAGGCTATTATGGATGAATACGACAAAGCAGATATTATAGTATCCGTTTCGCCTTCGTATTGGGCGGACATACCCGGTCAGTTCAAAGCGTTTATTGATCGATGTACTCCTTGGTGTAATACGCATGAACCACATGCGACGATTAGGACAGGCAAGAAAGGATATGCTATCGCTCTTAGAACGGGTCCAAACATGCCGGAATGTGAAAGAATTATCAGTAGTATAGAACACTTCTATGGCCATCTTGAGATAGAGTGTATGGGACACATGGGACTTACGTCTATTGAATATAAGACGGATGTTGAACCGAGAAAGAATGAAATTATTGAATTTTGTTCTGGCATATAAATGACCATCCCCAGCCAAAATAAAAAATAGACGCGAAAAGAATCGCTCCAAAGGGGAGTTAGCCCGCTGGAGCGATTGCTTTGAGCGTCTTATTTATTTTGGCGTCCGTTCGCTATTTATTTAGTCTTCTCATTATCCAATCTCTTCTGATCCATCATTGCGCGAACCTTCATTGGAAGACCGAATAATGTGATGAATCCAGATGCATCCTTATGATCATAAAGATCACCTGTTGTAAAGCTTGCAAGTGATTCTGAATAAAGAGAATATGGTGATGTTGTACCAGCCTTCTGGATATTACCCTTATAAAGCTTTAACTTAACTGTACCTGTAACTCTTTCATTTACTGACATAACGAAAGCCTGGAGAGCCTCACGGAGAGGTGTGAACCATTTGCCTTCGTATACGAGATTTGAGAATCTCACACCTACGTAACGGTTGAAATCCAGAGTCTCACGATCAAGTACAAGTTCTTCTAACTGCTTATGTGCTTCTAAAAGAATAGTTCCGCCTGGTGTTTCATATACACCACGAGACTTCATACCAACTACACGGTTTTCAACGATATCAATGATTCCGATACCATTCTTTCCACCAATCTCATTTAATTCACGGATAATATCTGAAGTCTTCATTGATTTGCCGTTAAGTGCAACTGGCATACCTTTTTCAAACTGAAGTTCGATTTCTGTAGCTTCATCTGGAGCATCTTCTGGTGTGACTGAAAGAACAAGAAGATCCTTGAAGTTAGGCTCATTTGCAGGATTCTCAAGCTCAAGACCTTCGTGGCTGATGTGCCAGATGTTACGGTCACGGCTGTAAGAATGCTTTGCATCAAATGGAAGATTGATTCCCTTTGAATGGCAGTAATCAATTTCATCCTGACGAGACTCAAGTGTCCACTTTGGATCACGCCATGGAGCGATGATCTGGATGTCTGGAGCAAGTGCTTTGATAGAAAGCTCAAAACGAAGCTGGTCATTACCCTTACCTGTAGCACCGTGGCAGATGGCAACAGCGCCTTCTTTTCTGGCAACTTCAACAAGCTTCTTTGAGATTACAGGTCTGGCAAATGATGTACCGAGAAGATATTTATTCTCATAAACAGCATCAGCCATAACTGTTGGCATGATATATTCATCACAGAATTCATCAATAACGTCGATGATATAAAGCTTTTCAGCGCCTGAATATTTAGCACGCTCTTCAAGTCCATCAAGTTCTGCACCCTGTCCTACATCAATACAAGCACATACAACATCATAATTATATGTTTCCTTAAGCCAAGGAATGATAGCTGTTGTATCAAGTCCGCCTGAATATGCAAGAACAACTTTTTCTTTAGCCATAAAATATGCCTCCATAAATTTTTTTTATTATTTGGCAGATGCCAGAAAAAAATAGCGTCTAGCCATGTAACTTTAATTACTATATAATAAAGAAACTCTTAAATCAAGATAAATTATGCATAAATTTAATTCATTTTCCGCTAAAAACTGTATAAATAATGTATAATATGCATCAGAAGTGAATAAAATACAAAAATGTACTTGCATATATCAGAAAATGGGACTATAATCCAAAGCAGTATTAAATCTGAATGCCGAAAGGAGAATAACTATGGCAGTAAAGATTATCGATGGTGGAATTAATGCACCAGAAGGTTTTATGGCAGCCGGACTTAGAGCTGGTATTAAAGAAGGAAAGACCAATAAAGATATGGCAATGATCTATAGTACAGTTCCTGCAACTATCGCTGGTACATTTACTAGAAATCTTGTTAAGGCCGCTCCTGTTAAATGGGATTCTAAGATAGTATTTGAAGAAGGAAGTGCTCAGGCGGTTGTTGTTAATGTTGCAATTGCAAATGCTTCAACAGGCGCACCTGGTCTTAAGGATGCTGAAGATACAGCAGCATATACAGCTGAAGCACTGGGACTTAAGAAAGAAAATGTGCTTGTAGCTTCAACTGGAGTTATAGGATTCAGACTTCCTATGGATAAGATAAAAAATGGTATCGATATGCTGATTCCTGCTCTTTCAACAAAGAGAGAAGCAGCGGATGATTGTGCAACTGCAATACTTACAACAGATACACATAAGAAGGAAATAGCAGTTGAGTTTGAGATTGATGGTAAGAAAGCAACCATTGGTGCTATATGTAAGGGTTCAGGAATGATCCACCCTAATATGGGCACAATGCTTTCATTTATAACAACTGATGTTGCTATAGATAGAGACCTCCTGCAGAAGACACTTAGAGAGGTAGTGTCAAAAACATTTAACATGGTATCAGTTGATGGGGATACATCTACAAATGATACATGTATCATCCTTGCTAACGGTCTTCTTAAGAATAAGAAGATCGAAGGTGAAGGAAGTGATCTTAATGAATTCAAGGCTGCACTTTATACAGCATGTGAATATCTTGCAAAGAATATTGCAAAAGATGGTGAAGGAGCTACAAGACTTTTTACAGCTCATGTTACAGGTGCTCCTGATTATGAGACTGCAAGAATACTTGCAAAATCAATCATCACATCAAGTCTTTCAAAGGCTGCAATATTTGGAAGAGATGCAAACTGCGGAAGAATAATGTGCGCTATGGGATACTCCGGAGCAGAATTTGATCCTGAAAAAACAGACATTTCATTTTCAAGCAGCGAGGGTGTGATCCAGGTAGTTAAAGACGGAATGAATACAGATTTTTCAGAGGAGGAAGCCTTAAAGATCCTTACACCTGATGAGATAACAGCAGAGTGTAATATTAAGAGTGGATCTGCAGAAGCCACAGCCTGGGGTTGTGACTTAACATATGATTATGTTAAGATTAATGCGGATTATCGTTCATAATTAAAGGCAATGACAATAATATGAAGAAGGTTGAATTAATGACAAAGAATGATCAGATGGAAGTAGTAATTGAAAAAGCTCATACACTTATTGAGGCTCTTCCTTATATTAAAAGATTCAATGGCGCAAAGATCGTTGTTAAGTATGGCGGAAGCGCTATGCTTGATGAAAGACTTAAATTTAATGTAATTCAGGATGTTGCTCTCCTTAAGCTTATTGGAATGCAGCCGATCATTGTTCATGGTGGCGGTAAGGAGATCAGTAAATATTTAGGAAAGATGGGACTTGAGTCAGAATTTGTAAATGGACTTCGTGTTACAGACGAACAGACTCTTGATGTAGCAGAAATGGTATTATCAAAGGTTAATAAGAGTCTTGTAGGACTTATGTCACAGGTAGGACTTAAGGCTATCGGTATAAGTGGTAAAGATGCAGATATGCTTAAATGCCGCAAAAAGTTATCTGATGGAAAAGACATCGGATATGTAGGAGAAGTTGTTGAGACAGACTGCACACTCCTTGATACACTTCTTGCAAGTGATTTTATTCCTGTAATCGCACCTATTGGTGTTGGACTTGATGATCATCATGGTTATAATATCAACGCTGATGATTGTGCATGTGCAGTAGCAGTAGCTGAAAAGGCTGAGAAGCTTGCCTTCCTTACAGATACAGAAGGAGTATTTACAGATCCAAGTGATAAGAAAACTCTTATATCTGAAATGGATATTCAGGAAGCTAGAAATCTGATCAACAGTGGCGTTATCGGTGGTGGTATGCTCCCTAAGCTTAATAATTGTATTGAAGCTATGGAAAAGGGTGTATCAAGAGTTCATATCCTTGATGGACGTCTTGAGCATTGCCTTTTACTTGAGTGTTTCACAGAAAAAGGTATTGGAACAGCCATCCTTAAAGAGCCACTTTTTGATGATCAGCATATTCATTTTGCACATGAATATTAAAATTGTACAATGAATTTTTGAAAGGAGAAGCGGATTTTGTAAAGGCTTCTCCTTTTTACTTGTTGATTATACTTTTAAAATTGGTTAAAATAATTTTAGTTCTTCCAGTAATACATCCTTTTGAAAATAAAAAGAAGGATGGTTCATGAGAAAAATTCATATATTTGTTATTCTTTTGATCATTATGATTTTTGATCTGTGTGGATGCGGTGAAGTCTGTATATCTACGATAAAAGAAGATTCAGAGGAAAATACAGAGACAACTATTGATTCCGGATATGCTGAAAATGAAGCATCTGATACAAATGAAGTATCTGATACAATTATAGATTCGGAAGAAACAGTGGTGGTTTATATTTGTGGAGCTGTCGTATCTGAAGGAGTTTATACTCTTTCTTATGGCTCGAGAGTTGTTGATGTATTAGATATGGCCGGCGGCTATAAAGAAGATGCAGCAAAGGGCTATGTGAATCTGGCAGAACCTTTATCTGATGGAGATAAGATCTATATTCCATTTCAGGATGAGGTTGATGATGAAAAAAACATAAGTCAAAAGATTAAGGGTAAGGATGACATTTACGGTAGCGGTGATGGCGACAGACTTGTGAATATAAATAAAGCTACTCGGGATGAACTTATGACATTACCCGGCATTGGCGGTTCAAAAGCTGATGATATAATAAGTTACAGAGAAGAACATGGTAAATTCAGTAAGATAGAAGATCTTATGAATATCAGTGGCATAAAAACAGGAGTCTTTAATAAGATTAAAGACATGATTACGATATAGGATTGAAGGTAAAACATGAAAAGTGTTCTTGTTGTTGATGATGAAAAGTTAATTGTAAAAGGTCTTAAGTTTAGCCTTGAGCAGGATGATATGCATGTTGATACAGCTTTCGATGGTGAGGAAGCAGTTGAAAAGATAAAGGCTGGAAATTATGACATTATACTTCTTGATGTTATGCTCCCTAAATATACAGGTTTCGAAGTTTGTCAGATGACTCGTGAATTTTCTGATGTACCTATCATAATGCTTACTGCTAAAGGTGAGGATATGGATAAGATACTTGGACTTGAATATGGCGCAGATGATTATATTACAAAGCCATTTAATATTCTTGAAGTTAAAGCAAGGATCAAGGCTATTCTTCGCCGTAATCAAAAAGGAGATGCATCTAAGGGAAAAGAAAGAGCTGATGTGATCGAAAAGAAGGGGCTTAGAGTAGAGATTGATAACAGGCGTGTATTTATCAATGATAAAGAAGTGAATCTTACTGCTAAGGAATTTGATCTTGTATTACTTCTTGCTTCTAATCCTAATAAGGTTTATTCAAGAGATGAGCTTCTTAAGACTGTCTGGGGTTCAACTTACCCTGGAGATGCAAGAACAGTAGATGTACATGTTAGAAGACTTCGTGAAAAGATCGAAAGTCAGCCGGCTGATCCGGAATATATCCATACCAAGTGGGGCGTAGGATATTTCTTTAAAGACTGATGACTAAATAAATATCATAGATTTTATATTTATTAAGAGGAGTTTTATAGCTCCTCTTTTTTATTGTGGATTATAGATTTTTTCTATGATATAATTATTTCCATATCGACTTTAACGCATTAACGCGAAGAACGAGTAAAGCAAATGCGTTTATATTATGGAAAATAAGGAGTGTACTTCAAGTGGAAAAGAAAATCATGCTTGGTAATGAGGCCATTGCAAGAGGTGCCTGGGAGGCTGGAGTAAAAGTTTCATCTGCTTATCCGGGAACACCTAGTACAGAGGTTAGTGAGAATCTTGTAAAATACGAAGGCGTTTATGCAGAGTGGGCACCAAATGAAAAAGTTGCTGCAGAAGTAGCAATGGGTGCTTCTATTGCTGGATCAAGAGCAATGTGTGCTATGAAATGTGTAGGACTTAATGTTGCATCTGATCCACTTTATACTGCATCTTATATTGGAGCCAATGGTGGTCTTGTATATATCGTTGCTGATGATCCGGGACTTTACAGTTCACAGAACGAACAGGACACAAGACTTATAGGTAATTCAGCTCATGTTCCTGTAATCGAGCCTTCAGATAGTGAAGAGGCGAGATATTTTACTAAGAGAGCTTTTGAGATCTCAGAGGAATATGATACACCTGTTATCTTAAGAACAACTACAAGACTTGCTCATTCTCAGGGTGTTGTTAATTGCGAAGACAGAGTTGAGCTTGAAGATAAGGTTTATGAGCGTAATCCACAGAAGAATATCATGATGCCGGGAAATGCCAAGATCCGTCATCTTCATGTGGAAGAGCGAGAGAATAGACTTGCAGAGGATGCCTGCACATTAGATTTAAATAAGGTTACATACGATGATACAAAAATCGGTGTTATCACTAGTGGTATTCCTTATCAGTATGTAAAGGAAGTTCTTCCACATGCATCAGTTCTTAAATTAGGACTTGTATATCCTCTTCCAAAGAAGCTTATTGAAGAATTTGCTTCAAAGGTAGATACACTTTATATCGTAGAAGAGTTAGAGCCATTTATCGAGACTAAGGTTAAGTCCTGGGGAATTGACTGCATTGGTAAAGATATTTTTACTATCCAGGGCGAATATAGTGCCAATATGTTAAGAAAGGCTATCCTTAAACAGGAGGTAGAGGTTAAGACTCCTGCAGAAGTTCCTAACCGTCCGCCTATCCTTTGTCCAGGATGCCCTCACAGAGCAACATTTTCAGTATTAAAGAAGCTTCATCTTCATGCTTCAGGTGATATCGGATGTTATACACTTGGTGCCGTTGCTCCTCTTAATGTTGTTGATACTACTCTTTGCATGGGCGGCAGTATCTCAATGCTTCACGGTATGGAGAAGGCCAAGGGTAAGGATTTTATAAAGAACTGGGTAGCAGTTATCGGAGATTCCACATTCCTTCATACAGGTGTTAATTCCCTTATGAATATGGTCTACAACAAGGCTACAGGAACTGTCATCATCCTTGATAATTCAACAACTGGTATGACAGGCCATCAGAACCATCCTGCTACAGGTAAGATGTTAAATGGTGAAACAACTTATGCCATAGATTTAGAAAAGCTCTGTAAGTCAATGGGTATCGAAGACGTATTCGTAGTAGATGCATTTGACTTAAAGGAACTTGAGAAGACTGTTAAGGAAGAAGTTGCCAAGGATTGTCTTTCAGTTATCATCGCTCAGTCACCATGTGCTCTTCTTAAATCTTATGTTCCAGCTGGCAAATGTTACGTTGACCCGGAAAAATGTAAGAAGTGTGGGGCATGTCTTGTTCCAGGATGTCCTGCAATAAAGAAGGATGAAGTAACAGGATGCGCTGTTATTGATGATACAATGTGTAACGGATGTGGACTCTGCATGAAGATGTGCCCATTCGATGCCATTTCACTAAAGAAGAGGGAGGAGAAATAATATGTCAGTTGTAAATATTATGATAGTCGGCGTAGGCGGACAGGGAACTCTTCTTACCAGCCGTATTTTAGGTGGTCTTGCTGAGGCAGCGGGCTATGATGTTAAACTTTCAGAAGTACATGGAATGGCTCAGCGTGGTGGTTCTGTTGTTACTTATGTAAGATATGCTACAGAAGGGGAAGTGGTTGCTGAACCTATAGTAGAAGAAGGATGCGCAGATGTGCTTATTGCTTTTGAGAGACTTGAAGCTCTCCGTTATGCTCATTTCCTTAAGAAGGATGGAGCTCTTATAGTAAATGATCAGAGAATCGATCCTATTACTGTTGTTACAGGAGCGGCTAAATATCCTGAAAATATCATTGAAGAATTAAAGAAAGAATATAAGGTATATGACATAGATGCTATGGCAAAGGCTAAAGAACTTGGTAATACAAGAATCTTTAATACTATAGTTCTTGGTATGGCTGCCCGTCATATGAAATATACAAAGGAACAGTGGGAAGATGTTATCCGTGCAAAGGTTCCGCCTAAGACAGTAGATATCAATCTTAAGGGATTCTACGCAGGATACGATTTATAGATTTAAAGTTGGGGAGAAAAGGTAATGCCTATTACAGATTTACTTGAGCGTAATGCGAAAATATATGCTAATGATGTTGCTCTTGTTGAAGTAAATCCTGCTATTACAGAGGTTAGAAGAGTAACTTGGCGTGAATATGAACTTATGGAGCCAAATCCTACAGCAGCTTATAGAAGAGAGATAACCTGGAGTGTCTTTAACGAGAAGGCTAACAGATTTGCTCATCTTCTTATGAGCCGTGGGATAAAGAAGGATGACAAAGTTGGTATCCTTCTTATGAACTGTCTTGAATGGCTTCCTATTTATTTTGGAATTCTTAAAACAGGAGCTATTGCAGTTCCTCTTAATTTCAGATATGCATCTGATGAGATTGAATACTGTGTAGATCTTGCAGATGTAGATGTGCTTTTATTCGGACCTGAATTTATTGGAAGAGTAGAAGAAATCGCAGAAAAGATATCAAAGAACAGACTGCTTTTTTATGTAGGAGAAGGATGCCCTACATTTGCTGAAGATTACAACAGTCTTGTGGCAAACTGCAGCAGTATGAATCCTGATATTCCTATCATCGATGATGATTATGCAGCGATTTATTTTTCATCAGGAACTACAGGATTTCCAAAGGCAATCCTGCATAAACATAGAGCGCTTATGCATTCTGCCCGCGTGGAACAAAATCATCATGGGCAGACAAAAGATGATGTATTCCTTTGCATACCACCTCTTTATCACACAGGAGCTAAGATGCATTGGTTTGGATCACTTATTTCAGGTGGTAAGGCAGTGCTTCTTAAGGGAACAAAGCCTGAAGATATACTTGAAACAGTAAGCAATGAAAAATGTACCATAGTATGGCTCCTTGTTCCTTGGGCTCAGGATGTACTGATGGCTCTTGAATCAGGAAAGCTTGATAAGGATAAATATTCACTGGATCAGTGGAGACTTATGCATATTGGAGCACAGCCTGTTCCTGCAAGTCTTATCCAGAGATGGTTTAAGATCTTCCCTAATCAGCAGTATGATACAAACTATGGACTTTCAGAATCTATCGGACCTGGCTGCGTGCATTTAGGTGTTGAAAATTCAGACCATGTAGGCGCCATTGGTGTTCCGGGCTATGGCTGGGAAGTTGAGATAGTTGATGAAGAAGGAAAAGCAGTAGAAAAAGGCGAAGTAGGGGAACTTATAGTAAAGGGCCCTGGGGTTATGATCTGCTATTATAAAAACAAAAAGGCTACAGATGAAACAGTTAAAGATGGCTGGCTCTTTACTGGAGACATGGCTCAGATGGATGAAGATGGTTTTATCTGGCTGGTTGATAGAAAGAAAGATGTTATCATCAGTGGTGGTGAGAACATCTATCCTGTACAGATTGAAAGCTTCATCATGAAGAACCCTAAGGTTAAGGATGTAGCGGTTATTGGACTGGGAGATGAAAGACTGGGTGAAATATCAGCAGCTATCATCGAATTAAAAGAAGGAATGATCGCCACAGAAGAAGAGATAAATGAATTCTGCTTAGATCTTCCTAGATATAAGAGACCTCGTAAGATAATCTTTGCAGAGGTTCCAAGAAATGCCACAGGAAAGATAGAAAAGCCGAAGTTAAGAGAAACTTATGGAGCCCTTAACCTTGTAGCCAAGGAGAATCGCTCATAACTTAAGAAATCTGAGATGTTTTATAAATAATAATTCGGAAACTTTGGATATACGAAAACGTTTCCAACTATTGAAAAGAGGGCTAAAACAGGAAACTGGAGTCCTCTTTTTTATTTTACATTAGGGCGTGTTGAATAATACAATCGTTAAAATGACTAAAAATATGATGAAAATAGGGCGATTATCAAGTGAAAAATTATTTTTCGTTGTTAGAAAGTGACAAAAATGTATAATCTGCACAAAAACGCTTTGAAAATTTGTAGAAATGTGATATTATGATTTCATCAGATAGATGATTATTGGTTTGGGGTTAGAAAAACATAAAGTGAGAAATTTTTTAAACTGTCAGGCATGGAGAAGGGCCTGACAGTTTTTTTGTGCGAAGCCGAGCCAAAGTCATATATGCGGATGAATTTATATCACACAAGTGGAGACTAGGTATAAGGATGCATATGCGTAGCATTATTACATTAAATATATAAAGGTTCACATTTATGTGAAAACCTTTATATATTTAATGTAATAATCTGCCTATGGCAGAAATGCATCCTTATACCTGGTAGGAACGACTGAGCAGACTGTGTACTGGATGTGATGTAAAGCTATCGGAAGATGTTAGACCTTGGCGAGGCCGCATCATCGAGCAAGCTGTGCTTGCGAGAGGTCTTATACGAGGGGCCAAATACGAGGGCCAAAATACGAGATGCTTTATACGAGGGGCCAATCTGCCACAGGCAGATAAGTTTTCCATTTGTTTACATCTAGTTCATAATCTCATAACCTAAATGATATATAATCACACTAGCTTAGTATGACTTTTACTTACCAAAGTCATTTGCTTTTGGGGGATGTATTATTTGAATTTATCTGGGGAGGCAAGTTATAAGTGATCGAAGCAAAGGGACTTGTTAAAAGATTTATAAAGAATGAGCAAAAGATCAAAAGAGAATTTGCTGCAGTTGATAATATAAGTTTTAAAGCTGATAAGGGGGAAATAGTTGGAATACTTGGACCTAACGGTGCAGGAAAGACAACTCTTCTTCGCATGTTGGCCTGTCTGCTTGAACCATCAGAAGGACAGGTTGATATTTCTATAGATGGCAAAGTCATTAGTAAAATTCAGGAAAAGAAAAAACATATAGGCTATCTTTCAGGAAACACCAAATTATATGGAAGATTTTCTACAAGAGAAATGCTATATACCTTTGGAAGATTGTATGGTTTATCAGATGAGGATCTGGAAAAAAGAATAGAAGAGATAATAGAATTACTGGATCTTTCTTCTTTCGTTGATAACAGGATAGAAAAACTATCCACCGGACAAAATCAAAGAGCATCTGTAGCCAGATGCCTTGTACATAGCCCGGAGATATATATATTCGATGAGCCAACTCTTGGACTTGATATAATATCAAGCTCTTCCATGATAGAATTTATGAAGAAAGAAAAAAAGAATAATACAATCATTTATTCTACCCACTATATGGAAGAAGCAGAATACCTCTGCGACAGGATCATAATGATGAATAAAGGACATGTTATCTGTGATATGTCTCCTGAAAAAATAAAAAAAGAAACAGAAACTAAGAATATGAGAGATGCATTTTATAGCATAATAGAGAGTGAGGGGATTCTTTATTAAGAATAAAATAATTCATACACTTTTAAAAAAAGAAATACTTGATGTACTGCGTGATAAAAAAGCTGTTATTATGATGTTAGGAGTACCGCTTCTTCTTTATCCCCTCATATTTTTTGGAGTTGTTGGCGTAATGTCCTCTGTCCAGAAAAAGATGGATCAAAGGCATTATAAAGCCATAATAGATGCTAATGATAATGGGGCATTATTAAAGATACTTAAAAAATATGCAACGGATGGAGATCAAAGTACCGGAATAATAGATGCTGTGTCCAGGGCGGATTATCCTGATCCGATAAAAGCTCTTTCTGAAGAAGAAATAGATGTTTATGTAATAACAGAGAAAAATGATACAAAGGATACTTATAGAATATTCTATTTATCATCCAAAACAAACTCTGATTTTGCAAAGAGCATCGTAGAAATGGCAGCCAAGGAATTAAAGCTTGATATTACCAGGGAGAGACTCGAAGAAGTGGGACTTAATTCTGATATAATCCTTGAACCTATTGAGATAAAATCTACAGATACATCTTCAAAGGAGCAAAGTATCGGTAAATTTCTGGGAATGTTCCTTCCGATACTTCTTGTCATAAGCCTTCTTCTGGGAACGGTATATCCTGCAATTGATGTAACCGCAGGGGAAAAAGAAAGAGGAACATTAGAGACACTTCTTACACTTCCAGTAACAAATGCAGAGATAATAATATCCAAGTTCCTTACTGTAGCTACTATAGGGCTTATATCTGCGGGATTAAATATCGTATCCATCATAAGTATAGGAATATATATCTATAGAGTTATGGTAAGCTTAAATGCCAGACTGAGACTTAATATGGGACATTTTAATCCTGCAGTTTTACTTACGATAATGGTGATAATTGTCTTTTCGCTTTTTATAAGCGCCATTGTAATGTGCGTTACTTCATTTGCGAAGTCCTTTAAGGAAGCAAATAACTATATAACACCACTTACAATAGTGGTAATGCTGACAGGATATGTGGGATTTATCCCTAACATGGAACTAACCCCTAAAGCAGCACTGATTCCAGTGGCAAATGTAATACTTGTTATTAAGAATCTTTTTATGTTCAAGTATGATTTTAAGATTATTGCCATTGTTATACTCAGTACATTCATTTATACAGTGATTGCGGTTTTTTTCCTTTGCAGAATGTATAGCAGTGAGAGACTTCTGTTTGACGAGGGAAGATATGGTGTCCAGATTTTTGAAAAAAGAAAAAACATGGTTAAGGGTGGCGTACCAACTTCAGGAGATGCCTGGTTTGTAATGGCAGTGGTGCTTGTACATGTTCTTTATGTAGGAAGTCTGGCGCAGCTTAAATATGGCAGATTTGGTGTTTATATAATTCAGGCCATAATACTTGTTGTACCATTGGTTTTCGCTTTCTATACCAAGAAAGATTTTAAGAGGAGCTTCAGCATTAAGAAAACCGGACTGCTTTCATATCTTGCGGGCATTGTTCTTATGATAGGAACAATCCTGGTGGGTATGATAATAACGGAATTTATGACATTGTTATTTCCGGATGAGGCGTCAAATGTAGCTAATGCCCTTTATGTTTCTCTTGTGGGAGACAACTTCTGGGAGACGCTTATTCTTACTGCAGTGCTGCCATGTGTAGCCGAGGAAATGTTATTCAGAGGATTTTTATTATCTGGATTCAGATCCAGATTCAGAGCAGTATATGCAATCCTTATTGTATCAGTATCATTTGGACTGTATCATATGAGTGTGGTAAGATTCTTTACGACTGCCCTTATGGGAGCTGCCTTATGCAGCGCTGTATATTATACTCAGAGCATATTCCCTGCAATGCTCATGCATTTCATAAATAATGCTATTGCCACAGCAAATATGTATCATCCAGATGTGATTGAGAGAATATTCCCTATTGCCTATGGAGATATACAGATTATAGGATTGCTTATAGTTGTATTCATTGGAATCTTGCTAATTTATGCAGGACTAGCTATACTAAACAGGATACATGCTAAATTGATAAAACAGGATGTTAAATAGATAAAATGGATATTAACAATTACGATATTAGAGAAAAGAAACGCAGAAGAAGAAAAATCGAAACGACTATCATCAAGGGACTTATAATTTTTACTATGGGAACCGTCGTAGGATTTTTTGCTGGTAAATTTATAAAAAATAAAGTGATAGATAAGGCTCTGCCGCTTCCTGAAAATGCACTAGGGGATACGATAGTATTTGAAGCCCCGGATGATGTAAGGACAATGATAGAGGAAAATTATTATAGTTATTTGAAAAAAGCCTATATCATGTTTGGAGAATATCCAAATTGTGAGTATTATAAGATCAGCGCAAAGGTAAAAAGAGATGATTATGATTTTGAGAATCATTTCTATGTAAAAGAAGGCGAGGCTTACGTTAATTATTATCCGGAGTCGGCTGATAAGCCAGAAGGAGAAATAGCCATTGATATTTCAGGATATCAGGGAAATATTGAATGGGACAAAGTAAAAGCAGCCGGTATTTCAGTTGCCATTATCAGAGCAGGTTTTAGAGGTTATGGCGAGGCCGGTACATTAAATGAAGATGAAAACTTCAAGACATATATGGATGGAGCAACGGCTGCAGGTATAAAGACAGGAGTTTATTTCTTCTCTGAGGCTGTAAATTATGATGAAGGAGTTCAGGAAGCAAAATTTGTCCTTAACATGTGTAAAGGATATAAGATAACTGAGCCAATAGTAATGGATGTTGAATATGTGGATGGAGTTGATTATGCAAGGGCAAATGATATCTCTTCAGAAGACAGAACTCAGGCAGTAAAGGGATTCTGCGAGACTATCAAGGCTGCAGGATATACTCCTATGATCTATGCTACTGAGAGTTATTTTGTAAGACATATGAATATTGAAGAAATAGGTGATTACGAATTCTGGATTGCAGCATATTATACACCGGATTTTCCTTATCATGTAGAAGCGTGGCAGTATTCTCCATATGGACTTGTGCCGGGAATTGATGAGAATAATGTAGACCTTAATGTATGGCTTAGAAATAAAAAGCAAAAATAATAAGACAGATTTAAAAAAGTAGTTGACAAGAGTGATATAACATGGTAACCTTGTTCACGGTGAACTGCCGTAGACAGTAGGTGCGAAAAGCGTAAAACATTCATGTTGCCTACCGAGGAAAGTCTTTATTAAAGAATTTTTCGTCCTTGTAGATACGGTGTATTTACAAGGATTTTTTTTGTAAAGCCTATGCGCAGTCATTAATTTATAAGGAGGTGCGCTACAATGGCAAAGATTGAACAGAAGAAGCCTATAGTTGAAGAGATTAAGGCTAACATCGATGGTGCTGCTTCAGTAGTTCTCGTTGATTACCGTGGACTTACAGTTGAGCAGGATACAGATCTTCGTAGAAAAGCAAGAGAAGCTGGTCTTGTATATAAAGTATATAAGAACACAATGGTTAAGTTTGCAATCGAAGGTACACCATTTGAAGAGTTAAGTAAGGACCTTGAAGGACCTACAGCTGTAGTTATTTCTAAGGACGATGCAACAGCTCCAGCAAGAATCATGGCTGAATTCGCTAAGAAGGCAGACAAGCTTGAGTTAAAGAGTGGTATCGTTGAAGGTACATACTACGATGCAAAGGGAATCCAGGTTATCGCTCAGATCCCTTCAAGAGAAGAACTTCTTTCAAGACTCGTTGGTTCTTTACAGTCACCTATCGCAAATCTTGCTCGTGTACTCAAGCAGGTTGCTGAAAAAGGCGACAACGCCGCTGAGGCATAATTTTAATTAATTAAGAATAATATTTTTATAAAACGGAGGAATTTAAAATGACAGTTGAAGAATTAGTAGCTGAAATTGACAAGTTATCAGTACTTGACTTAAATGAACTTGTAAAAGCAATCGAAGAGAAGTATGGTGTTTCTGCAGCAGCAGGTGTTGTAGTAGCAGCAGCAGGTGCTGGCGCTGGCGCAGCAGCTGAAGAGAAGACAGAGTTCGACGTTGAGCTTACAGAAGCTGGCGCTAACAAGATCAAGGTTATCAAGGTTGTTCGTGAGTTAACAGGTCTTGGACTTAAGGAAGCTAAGGAAGCTGTTGAGTCAGCTCCAAAGGTACTTAAGGAAGCTGTATCTAAGGAAGAAGCTGAAGACATCAAGGCAAAGCTTGAGGCTGAAGGCGCTAAGGTTACTCTTAAGTAATTTATCCTTAAATAATCTGTCTTATGACAAAAAAAGATCCGGCATATGCCGGATTTTTTTTATATAAAAAAGCACCGGTTTTACGGCGCTTTCTTTTTTAATTCTGCATGTCCTTAAAGATATAAAGATTCTTAAGGAGATATTTCTTATTGTTCATTACATATTTATAAAATGGATCTTCAGTGTTATTCTCATATCCATCCTCTACAAGAGAACTACCGAGAATTTCGAAGATACCTGCAACCTTAGCTCCCTGTGGCTCAACTGTTGCATTTTCTCTATAATGCATCTCGTTATCGAGGCCAACGATAAGCCTTACTATCTCTGGAACCAAGAGATTGCCATCGCTGTCAAGCCATCTTTTTTCATTTACAGCAGCATCGATAGTTTCAGTTGTATATTCGTCATCGAGACATTTTTCTAACATATCAAGATCTTCAGCTTCTAATTCTTTTCCTGAAGCGATAAGATATGCCACCATGTCAACAAGGTCATTCTGCAGTACCTTTCTTAAAGGAGTCTCGTTTTTTTGACCTAGTTCTTTAAAAATGCCCTGGGGTCTAAAAATGGTATCTATAAGTTCAAATGTATCATACCATCCAAAGAGCATGTCCATTGAATCTTCATTCATCTTGATTTTCCTCACTTTCGTTTTTGTTCTATAAGATTTTAACATAAAGACAGATGGATTGAAAAGAAAATGAAGTTTTTTATTTATTTTTTGACACATTTTATTCATGGGAATATAATAAATAATAGGGTTAAGCATTTAGGGTTATATTAAATATCGTATAAGGGGGGATTTTCATGTTAGAGAAGATTAAAAAATGGACAGGTCTCGAGAAAAGAAATCCGTATATTAATGAATATTTTGAAAGAAGTAATTTAAGATCCAGTATTTACATGGCTATTATTGTTGTGGTTTTAGAAGGCTGGATGTTAAAGGAATTAACAGACATTGTTCTTAAATATCGTTCCACTGTAGAAAAGATGAGAAATCCGTATTGGCTCTTTACTCATTATGGAAGATACGGATGGTTATTCTTAATGGGCATAATTATTCTTATTTATGCCGGCCTTTATTTTTCAGGAAAAAAAGTAAATATGTTAGTAGGGCATATCCTTATCTGGATATTTGCTTTATCCTGCATCTTATTTGGAATATATGTAGGTTATCATGATTATGAAGAAGGGGAACAGATCCTTACATTCCTTACTATGACCACTTTTACCCTCTGTCTTCTTGTTTGGAGACCGGTAATCTCATTTGCAATCTCATCCTTAAGTTTCGGAGGCTTCTATTATCTTATCAATAGTCATCTTGAAGTAAGCCGTGCCACAAGATTTAATCTTCTTACAATGTGGATATGTACTCTCACAGTTGCAGTAAGTATTTATTTTCAGCGTTACATCGAAGCAAAGAAAGATGAGAATCTTGAGATAGTAAATAAGCATCTTAGATACATTTCTGATTATGACGAACTTACAGGCCTTCATAATCTTAGATATTTTACTTTGCATATACATAAGCAGATTGAAGAGATAAGTTCAAAGGGAAAAAAGGCAGCAGTTCTTTATCTCGATATTGAAAATTTCAAATCTTATAATGATAGATATGGGTTTGAAGCAGGAGATGCGCTTCTTGCGGAGTTTTCTTCTATAATAAATGAGAAAATGGATGAGGAGTCAGTAGCTCGTTTTTCAGATGACCATTTTCTTATTATGGCTGAATTTGATGAGGGAAAGAAGATAGTAGATGAACTGGCTAAAAATCTTAAAGAATTAAGTCCTAATGTGCGCCTGGAATTAAAAGCCGGAGCTTATGCGATAGATAATTCTGAAGAAGACATTCCCCGTGCCTGCGATTATGCAAGAGTAGCTTGTAATGAGACTAAGAGAAAGTTTGATGTATCATTTTTCGTTTTCGATGAAAAACTTGGAAATGATCTGAAGAGAAAACAGTATATTATCAATAATATTGATAAAGCTATAGAAAATGAACATATAAAGGTTTATTATCAACCTATTATGGACAGCAGACTTGGTACAATGTGTGGTATGGAAGCTTTGGCCAGATGGGATGATCCTGAACTTGGACTCCTTCCTCCATATCAGTTTATTCCTGTGTTAGAGGAATACCATGAGATCGGTAAGCTTGATAAAGAGATCATGAGACAGGTTTGCAGAGATATAGATAAATCCAAAGGAACTCCTCTTGAGAAGGTTCCTGTATCAATAAATTTCTCAAGAATTGATTTTGATCTTTATGATGTTCCGGCTGTTCTTCTTGAAACAGCCAACAGATATAATGTAAACTGTGACATGCTTCATGTTGAGATCACTGAGAGTGCTCTTAATGGCGATATGGAAGGTCTTAAGGCTACCATGGATGTTATTAGAAGAGAAGGGTATACTCAGTGGCTGGACGATTTTGGAAGCGGTTACTCTTCACTTAATGTTCTTAAGGACTACAAGTTCGATGTTTTAAAGATTGACATGGTGTTCCTTAAAGGGTTTGATACAAATCCTGATACGAAGACTGTTATCGAAAGCATTGTAAAACTTGCAAAGACACTTAATATGAAGACTCTTACTGAAGGCGTTGAGACTAAAGAAATGTATGAATTCTTGAAATCTATCGGTTGTGATATGTGTCAGGGTTATTATTTCGGGAAGCCAGAACCTCTTCAGAGAATTTTTGAGAGGATTCAGATGAAGGAGATAGGTGTCTAAATCCTAATCTAAAAAAATTGTGATCCGGCAAAAATAATCCTTGATTTTTATTTCCTAAAATGTTATAGTAATAAACTGTCATTATAGGCTAGTATGGTCTTTTGTACCGTTTTATTAGTCTTTAGATTTCGTGCGCCTAAAAATGGCTTAAAATAAGCATTTTTGAGCCTTTTTAAATCGCGGGAAATTGACAAATATATACAAGGGGTGAAAAACACGTCAATGAAAAAGTACAGAATGCATCCTATTAAATCTGGTAGAAGCATACGTATGAGTTTTTCCAACAAAAAAGAAGTGTTGGAAATGCCAAATCTGATCGGCGTACAGGTAGACTCTTATAAGTGGTTTCTCGACGAGGGCTTAAAAGAAGCTTTCGACGACATATCACCTATAGTTGACTTTACAGGTAAGCTGAGCCTTGAATTTGTGGATTATGAACTTTGCACAGATGATATCAAATACAGTATCGAAGAGTGCAAACAGAGAGATGCCACATATGCTGCACCATTAAAGGTGAACGTACGTCTGCGCAATAGTGAGACTGGTGAGATCAATCAGCATGAAATCTTCATGGGTGATCTTCCTCTTATGACACAGACTGGTACCTTCGTTATAAACGGAGCAGAAAGAGTAATCGTCAGCCAGTTGGTTCGTTCTCCTGGCATTTATTATGCAATGGATCACGATAAGACAGGTCTTCCATTATATTCATGTACAGTTATTCCAAACAGAGGTGCATGGCTCGAGTATGAGACAGACTCAAATGGAATTTTCTGGGTACGTGTTGATAGAAATAGAAAGGTACCTATCTCAGTGCTTCTTCGTGCACTTGGACTTGGTACAGACGAAGAAATTCTTGATCTTTTTGGAGATGAAGAAAAGCTTCGCGCAAGCTTTGAAAAGGATCCTTCAAAGACATATGAAGAAGGTCTCCTTGAACTTTATAAGAAGATGAGACCAGGCGAACCTCTCGCTGTTGAAAGTGCAGAAGGTCTCGTTAATGGTATGTTCTTCGATGCAAGAAGATATGATCTTGCAAAGGTAGGACGTTATAAATTCAATAAGAAACTCGCTTTAAAGAACCGCGTTAAGAACCTTATCCTTGCTGAGGACGTTATCGATCCTCTTACAGGTGAAGTTCTCTATGCTCAGGGTGAGATTCTTACAAGACATGCAGGTAAGAAGATTCAGGATGCTGCTGTTCCATATATCATGGTTCAGACAGATGAGAAGAATGTTAAGATTCTCTCTAACATGATGGTAGACATTAAGGCTTGGGTTTCTGATAAGCTTTCAGATGAAGACTTAGAAGAACTTGGCATTGCTGAAGATGTTTATTATCCAGCACTTGAAAAGCTTCTTCTTGAATATGATGATGCTGAGGAACTTAAGGAAGAGATTAAGAAGAATATCAATGAACTTATTCCTAAGCACATTACTAAAGAAGATATTTTCGCTTCTATTAATTATAATATGCATCTTGAATATGGTATCGGTAACTCTGATGATATCGATCACCTTGGTAACAGACGTATCCGTTGTGTAGGTGAATTACTTCAGAATCAGTACCGTATCGGACTTTCAAGACTTGAAAGAGTAGTTCGTGAGCGTATGCAGACTCAGGATATTGAGACCATCACCCCACAGTCTCTGATCAACATTAAGCCTGTAACATCTGCAGTTAAGGAGTTCTTCGGATCTTCTCAGTTGTCACAGTTCATGGATCAGAACAACCCTCTTTCAGAACTTACACATAAGAGACGTCTTTCAGCCCTGGGTCCTGGTGGCCTTTCAAGAGATCGTGCCGGATTCGAAGTTCGAGACGTACATTATACTCACTATGGTAGAATGTGCCCTATCGAGACACCTGAAGGACCTAACATCGGTCTTATTAACTCTCTTGCTTCATATGCAAGAATTAATGAATATGGATTTATCGAAGCTCCTTATAGAAGAGTAGATAAAACAGATAAAGATCATCCTGTAGTTACAGATGAAGTTGTTTACATGACAGCTGATGAAGAGGATAACTACATTGTTGCTCAGGCTTCTGAGCCACTTGATGAGGAAGGACATTTCGAGAGAAATAATATCGCTGGTCGTTACAGAGATATTACATCTGAGTTCCCTAAGACAGATATCGACTATATGGACGTATCTCCTCGTATGGTATTCTCAGTTGCTACATCAATGATTCCATTCCTTCAGAACGACGATGCTAACCGTGCCCTCATGGGATCAAACATGCAGCGTCAGGCCGTACCTCTTCTTACAACTGATGCTCCTGTAGTTGATACAGGTATTGCAGCTAAGGTTGCTAGAGACTCAGGAATCTGTGTTATTGCAAAGCGTGATGGTATCGTTGAAATATCATCAAGTGATAAGATCACAGTAAGAGCTGATAACGGTGAGATTGATGAATATCCTGTTATCAAGTTTGCTAGAAGTAACCAGGGTAACTGCATGAACCAGAGACCTATCGTTAAGCGTGGCGATAAGATCAAAGCTGGTGATGTAATTGCTGATGGTCCTTCAACAAAGAACGGAGAACTTGCACTTGGTAAGAACCCTCTCATCGGTTTCTCAACTTGGGAAGGTTATAACTACGAAGATGCTGTCCTCCTTTCAGAAAGACTTATTAAAGAAGATGTTTATACATCTGTACATATAGAAGAATATGAATGCCAGTCAAGAGATACAAAGCTTGGACCAGAAGAGATCACAAGAGACTTAGCAGGACTTGCTCAGGATGCTCTTAAGGATCTTGATGAAAATGGTATCATCCGTATCGGTGCTGAAGTACGTGCCGGTGATATCCTTGTTGGTAAGGTTACTCCTAAGGGAGAAACAGAGCTTACAGCTGAAGAAAGACTCCTTCGTGCGATCTTCGGTGAGAAGGCCAGAGAAGTTAGAGATACATCTCTCAGAGTTCCTCACGGTGCTTACGGTATCATCATGGATACCAAGATCTTCACAAGAGAGAATGGCGATGAGCTTCCTCCTGGAGTAAATATGTCAGTTCGTGTTTATATTGCTCAGAAGAGAAAGATCTCTGTTGGTGATAAGATGGCCGGTCGTCACGGTAATAAGGGTGTCGTTTCACGTGTACTCCCTGCTGAAGATATGCCATTCCTTCCTAACGGACGTCCTCTTGATATCGTACTTAACCCTCTGGGTGTTCCATCACGTATGAATATCGGACAGGTTCTTGAGCTTCACCTTGGACTTGCTTCACAGGTACTTGGTGTTAAGGTTTCAACACCAATATTCGATGGTGCAAACGAAGATGATATCACAGCAGCACTTACATGCGCTAACGATTATGTAAATACAAGCTGGGAAGAATTTGAAGAAAAATACAAAGGCAAGATAAAGAAGGATACAATGCAGTATCTCTATGATCACAGAGATCACAGAGCAGAATGGAAGGGTGTTCCTATTGATGAAAGTGGTAAGGTACAGCTCCGCGATGGACGTACAGGTGAACCACTTCCTGATAAGACATCTATCGGTTTCATGCATTACCTTAAACTCCATCACCTTGTTGACGATAAGATCCATGCTCGTTCAACAGGTCCATACTCACTTGTAACACAGCAGCCACTTGGTGGTAAGGCTCAGTTCGGTGGACAGCGTTTCGGAGAAATGGAAGTTTGGGCACTTGAAGCTTACGGTGCTGCATATACTCTTCAGGAAATTCTTACTGTTAAGTCTGATGATGTTACTGGACGTGTTAAGACATACGAAGCAATCATCAAGGGTGAGAATATACCTGAGCCAGGCGTACCTGAATCATTTAAGGTTCTCTTAAAAGAGTTCCAGGCATTAGGACTTGATGTAAGAGTTCTTGATGAGCAGGGTGATGAAGTTGTATTCGGCGAAGCAGAAGAATACGACAAAGAAACAAGAAAGATGCTTGAGGGTGACAATAAGTTCACAGGCGATCTTGCTGAAAATGGATTTAGCGAGATTGACGAAAATGATGAGTTATCAGAACTTGAGAGTGATCCAGAAGACGATCTTGTTGATGACGACTATACTGATGATGAGAATTAATCGAGAGGAGAGAAAGAAAGATGGCAAATATTCCAGACGTAGAGCAGGAACAACCTATTAATTTTGATGCTATCAAGATTGGTCTTGCCTCCCCTGACAGAATCAGAGAATGGTCTTTTGGTGAAGTTAAGAAGCCTGAGACTATCAACTATAGAACATTAAAGCCTGAAAGAGACGGTCTTTACTGCGAGCGCATTTTCGGTCCTACAAAGGACTGGGAATGCCACTGCGGTAAGTATAAGAAAATCCGTTTCAAGGGCATTATCTGTGACAGATGTGGTGTTGAAGTTACAAAGTCAAGCGTACGTCGTGAGCGTATGGGACACATTGAACTTGCTGCTCCTGTTTCACATATTTGGTACTTCAAAGGTATACCAAGCCGTATAGGTCTTTTACTTGACTTATCTCCACGTGTACTTGAGAAGGTAATCTATTTCGGTGCTTATATCATCCTTGATCCAGGCGATACAGATCTTCATGAGAAGGATGTTATCACAGATGCTGAATTCCGTGAGGCACAGGATAAGTTCGGTTTTGGATCATTCAGAGCCGGAATGGGTGCTGAGGCAATCAAGGAACTCCTTGAGAAGGTTAACTTAGAGGAAGAATCAGTTAATCTTAAGGAAGAGCTTGAAACAGCTTCAGGACAGAAGAAAGCTAAGATCATCAAGAAGCTTGAAGTTGTTGAAGCATTTAGAAATTCAGACAACAAGCCAGAATGGATGATCATGGATGTTGTACCTGTACTTCCACCAGACTTAAGACCTATGGTACAGCTTGATGGTGGCAGATTTGCAACATCAGACCTTAATGATCTTTACAGAAGAATCATTAACAGAAATAACAGATTAAAGAAGCTCCTTGAGCTTAATGCTCCTGAGATCATCGTACGTAACGAAAAGCGTATGCTTCAGGAAGCAGTAGATGCACTTATTGACAATGGCCGTCATGGTCGTGCCGTTACAGGACCTGGTAACAGAGCTCTTAAGTCACTTTCAGACATGCTTAAAGGTAAGCAGGGTAGATTCCGTCAGAATCTTCTTGGTAAGCGTGTTGACTACTCAGGACGTTCAGTTATCGCAGTAGGACCTAACCTTAAGATTTACCAGTGTGGTCTTCCTAAGGAAATGGCAGTTGAACTCTTCAAGCCTTTCGTTATGAGAGAACTTACAAAGAGAGGCCTTTCAAATAACATTAAGGCAGCTAAGAAGAGCGTAGAGAGACTTGAGCCACAGGTTTGGGATATCCTTGAAGATGTTATCAAGGAGCACCCAGTTATGTTAAACCGTGCCCCTACACTTCACAGACTTGGTATTCAGGCATTCGAGCCTGTACTTGTTGAAGGTAGAGCTATCAGACTTCACCCACTCGTATGTACAGCCTTCAATGCTGACTTCGACGGTGACCAGATGGCCGTTCACCTTCCACTTTCTGTTGAGGCTCAGGCTGAGTGCAGATTCCTTATGCTTTCATCTAACAACCTCCTTAAGCCTGCCGATGGTGGTGTAGTATCAGTTCCTTCACAGGATATGGTACTTGGTATCTATTACCTCACTAACGACAAATATAAGGAAATTGAAGCATCAGAGGATGAGATCAAGAAGACATACTCTCTTGATAATGAACATGAGAACATCGAAGCTATCCAGAAGGATATCGAAGATGGTGTTATCAATTCACATGATATAATCAAGGTTCGTGTTGAGAAGAAGAGATCTAAAGATGGTAAGAATACTTACTATAAAGATATCATCAGCACACCTTATGACATGGTTGGTAGAAGATATAAGAATCTTAATCGTGCATATCTTGCATTTGAGAATAAAGAGATCACTCTTCAGCAGCCAATCTATATTGAGAAATCAGCTGTAGCTGAAGATGGAACAGAGATTACCGGAATGGTAAGAACAACTCTTGGTAAGCTTCTCTTTAACGAGATCATTCCTCAGGACCTTGGTTTTGTTGATAGATCAGATAAGAAGCAGATCCTTGAGCCAGAAGTTAACTTCCATGTTGGTAAGAAGAACTTAAAGAAGATTCTTGATAAATGTATCAATCTTCATGGTTCAACAAAGACTGCAGAAGTACTTGATAACGTTAAGGCTATCGGTTACAGATATTCAACACTTTCAGGTATCACAGTTTCTGTAGCAGACATGACTGTTCCAGAAAGCAAGAAGGATATTCTTGATGAGGCACAGGACGTTGTAGATAAGATCACAGAGTTCTATAACATTGGTTTCCTTACTGATGAAGAAAGATATAAGTCAGTAGTAAGAACATGGGAGAAAGCCGACTCAACTCTTACAAAGGCACTCCTTGATGGTCTTGATAAATATAATAACATTTACATGATGGCTGACTCAGGTGCCCGTGGTTCTGATCAGCAGATTAAACAGCTTACTGGTATGCGTGGTCTGATGGCCGATACAACTGGTAGAACAATCGAACTTCCTATCAAGTCAAACTTCCGTGAAGGTCTTGACGTACTGGAGTACTTTATGTCAGCTCACGGTGCTCGTAAGGGTCTTTCAGATACAGCTCTTCGTACAGCCGACTCTGGTTACCTTACACGTAGACTTGTAGACGTATCACAGGATCTTGTTATCAGACAGCCTGATTGTTCAATTGGAAAACCAATTCCAGGTATGTATGTACAGACATTTATGGAAGGCGACGAACTTATCGAGTCATTCCAGGAGCGTATCACAGGTCGTTATACAGCAGTTGATGTATATACAGCTGATGGTGAAAGAATCGTTAAAGCAAATCATATGATTACACCTGCAAGAGCAGCTCGTATCGTAAATGAAGGTGTTGATGAAAATGGTGTTCCTTACTTCGATGAAGAAAAGGGAGCATGCAGAAGAGATGCTAAGTTAAAGATAAGAACAATCCTTACATGTAAGTGCCGCGTTGGTATCTGTGCTAAGTGTTACGGTGCGAATATGGCAACTGGTCAGGCAGTACAGGTTGGTGAAGCAGTTGGTATCATTGCCGCTCAGTCAATCGGTGAACCTGGTACACAGCTTACTATGAGAACATTCCATACTGGTGGTGTTGCCGGTGGGGATATTACACAGGGTCTTCCTAGAGTAGAAGAAATTTTCGAAGCTCGTAAGCCAAAGGGTGTTGCTATAGTTACTGAAAATGCTGGTAAGGTACATCTTATCGAAGCTAAGGATTCAGCTAAGAAGTTAAGAGAAGTAATCGTTACAGATCCTAAGACTGGTGAAGAGAAGTCTTATCCAATCCCTTATGGATCACGTATCAAAGTACATGAAGATGATGTACTTGAAGCTGGTGACGTTCTTACAGAAGGTTCAGTTAACCCACATGATATCTTTAGAATCAAAGGTATCGACGCCGTTGAAGATTATATGCTCCGCGAAGTACAGCGAGTATATCGTATGCAGGGTGTTGAAATCTCTGATAAGCATATCGAGGTTATCGTTCACCAGATGTTAAAGAAGTCAAGAGTAGAAGATAGTGGTGATTCAGAATATCTTCCAGGAACATTTGTTGACAATCTTGATCTTGAGAATGCCAACGAAATTCTTGAAGCAGAAGGTAAGAGACTTGCTACATCAGAGCGTGTACTTCTTGGTATCACAAAAGCTTCTCTTGCAACAAACAGCTTCCTTTCAGCAGCATCATTCCAGGAGACAACAAGAGTTCTTACAGATGCAGCTATCAAAGGTAAGATCGATCCACTTCAGGGTCTTAAAGAGAACGTACTTATCGGTAAACTTATTCCTGCTGGTACAGGTCTTAAGAGATATCGTTCAGTTAAACTGGATTCAGAATATGTTGATGATATCGAAGGCATTGAGAATGCAGAGGTTTACTCAGATGAGATAGTAGATGATTCTCAGGACGAGGAATTCGGATCAGAAGAGTAAAAAATTAATACTTGACACATTTTGCTGTCAAATATATAATGTTAAGGCATGCGTTAGAATTAGCGCATGCCTTTTAAAGTCTATAAAGATGGTTAGCTTTATAGAAGACTATTATTAAGAATCGGAGGTGAAATCATGCCAACATTTAACCAGTTAGTAAGAAGCGGAAGAGAGACATCTGTTAAGAAGTCTACTGCACCTGCACTTCAGAGAGGATTTAACTCACTTAAGAAGAAGCCTACAGCATCAAATGCTCCTCAGAAGAGAGGTGTTTGTACAGCTGTTAAGACTGCAACTCCTAAGAAGCCTAACTCAGCTCTTCGTAAGATCGCGAGAGTACGTCTTTCAAACGGAATCGAAGTTACTAGCTATATCCCAGGTGAAGGTCACAACCTTCAGGAGCATAGCGTAGTTCTTATCCGTGGTGGAAGAGTTAAGGACTTACCTGGTACAAGATACCACATCATCAGAGGTACTCTTGATACAGCAGGTGTTGCTAAGAGACGTCAGGCACGTTCTAAGTATGGTGCTAAGCGTCCTAAGGATGCTAAATAAGCTTTAATAAGCTAAAAGATCCATACTACAGATAATCTCACAATTTAGAAGTGCTGGTTATGGCATGAATTCATTTGATCGGGAAATCTCCCGGGAGGCTGTATATTCTTATACAGCCGGATAAATTTTAGCCACTATACAGCACGTACACACTAATCTAATTTAGCGTGAGTACCTAAGAATTAATTTTTATTAAGGAGGGAAGAACCGTGCCACGTAAAGGACATATCGCAAAGAGAGACGTGTTACCAGATCCAATTTATAATAGCAAGGTAGTTACACGTCTTATCAATACTATCATGTTAGATGGTAAGAAGGGCGTTGCCCAGAAGATCGTATACGGTGCATTCAACCGTATACAGGAACAGACAGGTAAGGAACCTGTAGAAGTATTTGAGGCAGCTATGAACAATGTTATGCCTCAGCTCGAAGTTAAGGCAAGACGTATCGGTGGTGCTACATATCAGGTACCTGTAGAAGTAAGACCTGATAGAAGACAGGCTCTCGGACTTCGTTGGCTTACAATTTTCTCAAGACAGAGAACAGAGAAGACAATGGAAGAGAGACTTGCACTCGAACTTATCGATGCATCTAACAATACTGGCGCATCTGTAAAGAGAAAAGAAGAGATGCACAGAATGGCAGACGCAAACAAGGCATTTGCTCATTACAGATTCTAATTGTTTCTGTTATTGCTAAATCTTTTTATTTTAAAATAAGGAGGGAAAAACCTTGGCTGGAAGAGAATGTCCATTAGAGAGAACTCGTAATATCGGTATCATGGCTCACATCGATGCTGGTAAGACAACTCTCACAGAAAGAATTCTTTATTACACAGGTGTAAACTACAAGATTGGTGAAACCTATGAAGGTACTGCTACTATGGACTGGATGGAGCAGGAACAGGAAAGAGGTATCACAATCACATCAGCCGCTACAACATGTCATTGGACAGAGCAGTGGCAGAATAAACCAAAGCCAGGAGCACTTGATCACCGTATCAATATCATCGATACTCCAGGCCACGTTGACTTCACAGTTGAAGTTGAGCGTTCACTCCGTGTACTCGATGGCGCTGTAGGCGTATTCGATGCAAAGGGTGGTGTTGAGCCTCAGTCAGAAAATGTATGGCGTCAGGCTGACACATATCACGTACCACGTATGGCATTCGTTAATAAGATGGATATACTTGGTGCTGATTTCTACAATACAGTTAGTGAAATTCATACAAAGCTCGGTAAGAAGCCAGTTGTTGTTGATATTCCTATCGGTAAAGAAGATTATTTCGAAGGTATCATCGATCTTTTCGAAATGAAAGCATATATTTATAACGATCATGAGGGTAAGGATATTTCTATCGTTGATATCCCTGATGATTACAAGGATCAGGCAGAAGAGTGGCATACAAAGCTTGTTGAAAGCTGCTGCGAACTTGATGATGATCTTATGATGGCTTACCTTGACGGTGAGGAACCATCAATTGATGAATTAAAGGCTGCCCTTCGTAAGGGTACTTGTGCTGACATCCAGGACGCTGCAGGTGAGAAGGACAGAATCATCCCTGTACTTTGCGGATCTGCTCATCAGAACAAGGGTATCCAGAAGCTTCTTGATGCTGTTGTTGAATTCATGCCAGCTCCTACAGACATCCCTGATATCAAGGGTGTTGATATGGATGGAAATGAAGTTGAGAGACATTCAAGTGATGAGGAACCATTCTCAGCTCTTGCATTCAAGATCGCTGCTGACCCATTCGTAGGTAAGCTTGCATATATCCGTGTTTACTCAGGTAAACTTGCTTCAGGATCATATGTACTTAATGCTTCAAAAGATAAGAAGGAACGTGTAGGACGTATCGTTCAGATGCACGCTAACAAGAGACAGGAAATCGATACTGTATACTCAGGTGATATCGCAGGTGTTGTAGGTCTTAAGGTTACAACAACAGGTGATACAATCTGTGATGAAGCTCATCCAGTTATCCTTGAGTCTATGGAATTCCCAGATCCTGTTATTGAACTTGCCGTTGAGCCAAAGTCTAAGGACGCTCAGGGTAAGCTTGTTGACGCTCTTCAGAAACTTGCTGAAGAAGATCCTACATTCAGAACTCATACAAATAAAGAAACTGGTCAGACAATCATTGCCGGAATGGGTGAGCTCCACTTAGAGATCATCGTTGACCGTCTCCTTCGTGAATTCAAGGTAGAGGCTAACGTTGGTGCTCCTCAGGTTTCATACAAGGAAGCTATCACAAAGGCAGTTGATATCGATTCTAAGTACGTTAAGCAGTCAGGTGGACGTGGTCAGTACGGTCACTGTAAGGTTAAGTTCGAGCCTATGGATCCAAACGGTGAAGAGACATTCAAGTTTGAATCTACAGTAGTTGGTGGTAACATTCCTAAGGAATATATCCCATCTGTTGGAGAAGGTATCGAAGAAGCAACTCAGGCTGGTATCCTTGGTGGATTCCCAGTACTTGGTGTACATGCTAACGTATATGATGGTTCATACCATGAAGTCGACTCTTCAGAAATGGCTTTCCACATCGCTGGTTCTATGGCTATGAAGGAAGCTATGCAGAAGGCTGATCCTGTACTTCTTGAGCCTATCATGAAGGTTGAAGTAACAATGCCTGCTGATTACATGGGCGATGTTATCGGTGACCTTAACTCACGTCGTGGACGTATCGAGAGCATGGATGATGTTGGAAATGGTAAGCTTGTAAAGGCTTATGTACCACTTGCAACAATGTTCGGTTACTCAACAGACCTTCGTTCAAAGACTCAGGGTCGTGGTAACTATTCAATGTTCTTCGATCACTATGAGAGAACTCCAAAGAACGTTCAGGACGAAGTACTTTCAAAGAAGTAATTTAAGCATATTCAGACACTCGAATTTGCTTGCATTTATAAGCAAACTTTAATATAATTAAGTCTAGCTTGTTTTTAAATGAAGTTCCAAACAGAGGAACTAATTTCAAGGAGGATATTAAAAATGGCAAAGGAACATTTTAACAGAACTAAGCCACATTGTAACATTGGTACAATTGGCCACGTAGACCACGGTAAAACAACTCTTACAGCAGCTATCACAAAGGTTCTTTCAGAGAGAGTAGCTGGTAACGCAGCAGTAGATTTCGCTAACATTGATAAGGCTCCAGAAGAAAGAGAAAGAGGTATCACTATCTCAACAGCTCACGTAGAGTATGAAACAGATAAGAGACATTATGCACACGTTGACTGCCCAGGCCACGCTGACTATGTAAAGAACATGATCACTGGTGCTGCACAGATGGATGGCGCTATCCTCGTAGTTGCTGCTACAGATGGTGTTATGGCTCAGACAAAGGAGCACATCCTTCTTTCACGTCAGGTAGGTGTTCCATATATCATCGTATTCCTTAACAAGTGCGATATGGTTGACGACGCTGAACTTCTTGAGCTCGTTGAGATGGAAGTTACAGAGCAGCTTGAAGAGTACGAATTCAATGATTGCCCAATCGTTAAGGGTTCAGCTTTCCAGGCACTTCAGGATCCATCAGCTAAGGCTGTTCTTGCTTCAGGTGATCCACTTGATGCTTCAAATCCTGATAAGAACTGGGGAGATTGCATCATGGAGCTTATGTCAACAGTTGATGAGTTCATTCCTGAACCAGAACGTGACATTGATAAGCCATTCCTTATGCCTGTTGAAGATGTATTCACAATCTCAGGTCGTGGTACAGTTGCTACAGGTAGAGTAGAGCGTGGTGCTCTTCACCTTAATGATGAACTTGAAATCCTTGGTATCCGTGAGGATGTTAAGAAGACAGTTGTAACAGGTATCGAAATGTTCCGTAAGACTCTTGATGAGGCTCTTGCTGGTGATAACATCGGTGCTCTTCTCCGTGGTGTTGATCGTACAGAGATCGAAAAAGGACAGGTACTTGCTAAGCCAGGTACAGTAACATGCCACAAGAAGTTTACAGCTCAGGTTTACGTTCTTACAAAGGATGAAGGTGGACGTCATACTCCATTCTTCAACAACTATCGTCCACAGTTCTACTTCAGAACAACAGACGTAACAGGTGTTATCACACTTCCACAGGGTACAGAAATGTGCATGCCTGGTGATAACGTTGAGATGACAATCGAACTCATCCATCCAGTAGCTATGGAGCAGGGTCTTACATTCGCTATCCGTGAAGGTGGTAGAACAGTAGGATCAGGAAGAGTTGCATCAGTTATCGAGTAATAATCAGCAATTCGCTAATTTTACAAAATAAATCAAAGGTTCCAGGAATTTTTCCTGGAACCTTTTTAAGTAATAGACTTTTTTTAAATAATATATTGAGGGGAAAATATGAAAAAAAGATTTTTGATATGTACAATAGCAGCATGTCTTGCATTTTCTATGACAGCTTGCGGAAAAAGTGATGATCTTACTACTACTGAAAGAGTGATAGATACTGAAATCAAGATTCCTGACAGATCTAAATATGATGACAGTATATTTGCAAGTGATAATGACGCTACAGAGACTGAAACTACTGAAGAATTTACTACAGAGACTGAAACTACTGAAGATACAGCTTCAGTAGAAGATGGAAAAACTCCATTTTCAAATGGACCACTTGAGCCACAGTTTGACCTTGAGGTAAAAGATGGATTTGGAAGCAATACTGAATTAAAGATTGGTAATCTTTCTATTCCGGTTCCTGATTATTATAAAAGTATAGTTGATGGAGAAGATGGACAATATCAATATTTAAGTGAAGATGATAGAAAGGCAATGTTTATGGTAATGGAACAGGATAGCCAGGAAGTCACAAAGGATATGATTCATAACGGTAGAGATTTTTATGTTTCATCATTTTTAACTGCAAGTACTTTTAATGGATTAAATGCAGCTGAATTAGATGTAGCAGGTTATCCAGCTTTAGAAATCGATTTTTCTGGAACTGGTGTATTAGAAGGTGCTACAGGACGTTGCTATATAGTTTTTGATAACGATGATAAAAAGATGATAGCATTTGTGGTTTTACAGTCAAAAGATGCTACGTTGAATTATTTTCCTGATTTTGAAAAGATAATTTCAAATATAAAGGTAGTACAGTAAAAAATTTTAGCCGGAATTATACTCCGGCTTTTTTTAATTTGTCATGCTTTTTAACGTAAATGTTTTACTTGCTATTCTTGTATTTATATCCATAATAATGGATATGGAGATATCAGAGGTATTATGACGGCAACTTTCAAAGTTGAATTTTGGGGAAATACACAAAAGTATATTATTATTCATCGATGTAATAACTTTCAGTTATTGTATTCATCTGGATATGAAGCGGAAATATTTGAATTTATGGTAAAAAAATTAAATTGCGTTCCTCAAAAATTGGTAAAAGAAATTTAATATAATTAGATGTCAGATAATTGCGGGTTGTAGAATTGAGAAAGGCATAAGTTATGGTAAAGGCAGCAAAAAGTTATCAACAAAAATATGAAAAAATAATGGGTGAGTCTAGTGAAGATGAACTTTGGAGTGATATTGAAAGGGATATAGCTGAATTTAAAAAGAAAGTCGAATTGGGAAAAGCAGACGGATACTTCTGGAATATGTATTTTAATTTGCTGCGCAGCAATAGACTTATGTTTGCAGGAATAAATAAAGCTTTTATAACCGGTGATATGGCTTATATGTTGAATGGGATTTATCAGGAAAATCGTTTCAATTGCATTTATAGAAATAGAGCGAATAGCGGAGGAGCACAGACAATTAATTTCATTGAAGTTGTGATTGCTTATTCTTGTAATGATTACAAGCTGTTGGAAAAAATCATGCCTTTTGAGGCAGGACCTGCTAGTTACAGTTATTCAGCTCCGTATTATAATATGGTTTATGCCATGACATATCATGATGATGAGGTGGGAAAGAAAGCGCAGGTAGAATTAAGTACATTTATGGAGAAAAAACGGACGCAATCTGATTTAAAACTAGCAAAATTTTTCTATGATTTATATCAGAAAGATGTGGACGGAGTTAATTGCGGATTACAGGAATTGTGTGGTCTTATGGGAAAATGTAAGTGGATTAATGAACACATTTATGGGGTGGATAAAGACATTCAAACTTTGGGAAAGATGGTGGCAATATTTATACATGGTTTGTATCATATAGCTATGAAATTTTTGGAAGGCAGTCCATTACTTGATAAGATTAAGATGCCCGAACATAAGAGCTTTATAAAAGAATATGAAGATTTTAATATAGAGAAGAATTTTCCGGAACCGCATAATTTAATTAATTTTGATCCGATTGCAAAGTTTATAAATTTAAGTATAAAGACAGAAATGATACCGGAAGTATCTTTCAGTAAATCAGGAAGAATGTATGTAAATGACGGAAAAAGATTTGAGAAAAGGTTGTTTGATAATTTGCAAAAAAGTAAGGCTTTACCATTTGAATTAAAGGAAGAAAAATATAAACTGCCAGCAGTATATAAAGAGTTCATATGTAAATATGATGGTCTGAGCTTAGAGAATGGCTGCACATTCTATTCGTTTGAAGAATTAGATGATGTGAATAAATACTTGCAGGTAAATATATATCAGCCAGATTTCGTTGCTGTTGGAGATGATGGTGGTGACCTGGTCTTTCTGATGAAGCAGGAAAAAGAAGCGAAAACCGTTTATTTGGTATATGCGGGTGATTATGATTTGGAAAGTCCGTATCAAATTATTCCGGATTTTAATAAATGGATGGAAAAAGGATTTGAAATCGAAGATATAGATGGAGAAGATGTAAGAGGAGTTGACTATGGTGATCTATATTTAATAAAAATGCCGAAAGAAGGAGTAAAAGGATTGGTAACAATAAAAAGGGCTTTCAATTTGGAAATGAGTACGGGAGAGTTATTGCAAAAATCGAAAAGTTTGCCAACAAAATTGTTATCAAACATTACAAGTTCAAAAGCTAATATAATAGCTGAGAAAATAGACATGCCAGGGCTATTTGAAATAAGGTAAGAACTTTTTGAGATTTCCACAGATGCGTGATAATATGATTATAGAAAAAGAGTGATGCCGTTAGACGGTTAGTCCGATATATGATGTGACAAAAATTGCCGCTTCAGTTTACCAGGCTTGGGCGGCTATTCTTGTATTTATATACATAATAATGGATAGGGAAACTATTGGTTGGCATAAGGAAGGACAAAAATAATGGAAAACAAAACATTCAGAAAAATGGAAAAAGACTGGTATAAGAAAACTGTGATATATCAGATCTATCCAAGAAGTTATAAGGATAGTAATAATGATGGATATGGAGATATCAGAGGTATTATCGAAAAGCTGGATTACCTCGAGTATCTTGGGATAGGAGCTATATGGCTTTCACCTGTATTTAAGTCACCTCAGAAGGATAATGGTTATGACATTTCTGATTATCAGGATATTGAGCCATTATTTGGAAATCTTTCTGATATGGAAGAACTGATCGCTGAGGCTGATAAGCATGGAATAAAGATCATTATGGATCTTGTACTTAATCATTCTTCAAATCAGCATAAATGGTTCCTTGAGGCTATAAAGAGTAAAGATAACCCATATCATGATTATTATGTATTTAGAGATAAGGTTGACGGCCATGAGCCAAATGATATGAGAGGTGTATTTGGTGGAAGCGCCTGGGAATGGGTAGATGGATTAGATCAGTATTATTTCCATCAGTTTACTCCAGAACAGCCGGATCTTAATTGGGAGAATCCAAAGTTAAGACAGGAACTCTATGATATGATCAATTTCTGGATCGAAAAAGGTGTAGGTGGTTTCAGACTTGATGTTATTGACCAGATCGCAAAAGAGCCAGATAAGAAGATCACATCAAATGGTCCAAGACTTCACGAATTTATTAAAGAACTAAGTCAGAATACATTTGGCGGCAAAAATCTCATCACTGTAGGTGAAGCATGGAGTGCCAATATTGATAACGCTCCACTTTACAGTAATCCTGATGGATCAGAGCTTTCCATGGTTTTTCAGTTTGAGCATATCTGTCTTGATCAAAAGGGATGGGATAAATGGGACCTTATGCCGCTTCCATTTGTTAAATTTAAGCAGATAATGAATAAGTGGCAGGTGGAACTTTTTGGTAAGGGTTGGAATTCTCTTTTCTGGAATAATCATGATCTTCCAAGAATAGTTTCAAGATGGGGAAATGATAAAGAATACCGTGTCCAGTCTGCAAAGATGCTGGCAACTCTTCTTCACGGAATGCAGGGAACTCCTTATATTTATCAGGGTGAAGAAATCGGTATGACAAATATTAAACTTGATATAGATGAATATGATGACGTCGAAATAAAGAATATGTATAAAGAGAGACTTGCAGCAGGTTACAGCAAGGAAGATATCATGAATTCAATCTATGCCAAGGGAAGAGATAATGCAAGAACTCCTATGCAGTGGGATGATTCAGAAAATGCAGGATTTACTGGCGGCAAACCTTGGCTTAAAGTTAATGAGAATTATAAAGAGATCAACGTTAAGAACGAGATGAATGATCCGGATTCAATCCTAAATTACTACAAAGAACTTATCAGCTTAAGAAAGAATAATGATATATTTGCAGATGGAAAGTTTAAAATGTACCTTCCGGATGATGAAAATATCTTTGCTTACGAGAGAACATTAGGAGATAAAAAAATGGTAGTTGTTTGTAACTTTTACGGCAATACAATAGAAAATCCTATGAATCAGATCACAAAAGATATGCCAATGGTTCTTTCAAATTACAATGAGAATGATGATATATTAAGACCATACGAAGCAAGAATGTATATGGTTTAAAAAAGAAAAAACTGTGGATTTAAATAAACATACCAGATATCTGACTTCGGCCCAGTATCTGGTATATTTTTTTGCATAAACAACTGATCGATGGGGTTATATTTGAGAAAGGATCATGGTTACAGCATTTTTATATTCTGCCATAGAAGAAGCTTTAAGTATGATCTTAAGATTCTTATCACCAATCTTTAATCCAGTGCCCATGAAATTCCATAATTCCTTAAATTTCATTACTCTTTGTTTATCAGCGTAAAGATCAGCACTATAGCCTTCTTCTAATTTTGCAAGGAAGGCTTTTAATTTAGCTTTATCTATCTTTTCAGCCTTCGCTTTAACTTCATCCTTATTAAGATCATTTAAAGAGAGAATATTTCCAAGATCTGGGTTCATGATAAGGCCACGGCCTATCATTATATTCATTTTATCAAGGTAATCTTCAGGAATTCCAAGGGTTTTAAGCTCAGACTTAATTCTTAGATAGCTGTCTATATCCACAATATCACCATTATATACAAGAGGAATATTATGACTTACTGCCATGTCATAGCATTCTTTAAAGGCACAAAGGTTAGTGCTGCCGCGGTACATATCGATTCCGAGACGAGGGTGTACTGTTAGCTCTGAAATTGGAAAATCCTTATATACATCCAGAATCTTAGGAAGATCTTCAGTAGAATTCATTCCGATCCTGGTCTTTATAGAAATATTAATATCAGTTTTTTCAAATATTTCATCCAGATATTTTCTTAATTCTTCCGGAAATGAAAGAAAGCCGGAACCTCTGCCTTTTTTTACTACAGTGCCAGAAGGGCATCCAAGATTAAGATTTACTTCCTCATATCCTAATCTTTTTAATTCCTGAGCAAGCTTTATAAATTCACCAGGGCGGTTGCCTAAAATCTGTGGAACAACCTTCATCCCAATATTATTTTCAGGAGCTACTTCTCTTAAATGCTTACCCTTAAGATGGGTAACAGTAAGAAATGGAGTATAGTATTTATCAATTCCCCCATAGATAGAATTAATGGCATTTCTAAATACAAGAGTTGTGAGTCCTTCGAGAGGAGCAAGATATATCATGATATAACCTTTCTGAACGTGATAATTTGGCTTTTTATGATTCGGATCTATTTATGGTATGGTTCATTATTAATTATCCTGTATGAGCGATATATCTGCTCAAGAAGGATGACTCTCATAAGCTGATGAGGGAAAGTCATTTTAGAAAATGACAGTTTCATATCAGCTCGATTAAGTACCTCAGGAGAAAGTCCAAGGGATCCGCCAATGACAAACTGTATGTGGCTGATGCTCTTTAATCCGAGACTATTAATATAATCTGCTAATTCAGTAGATGAATAGTTTTTTCCATCGATAGCAAGAGCAATTACGTAGGCGTCGTCTTTTATCTTTGAAAGAAGACGGCTGCCTTCTTTTTCTTTAATCTGTGATTCTACAAGCTCGCTGGCATTATCAGGAGTCTTTTCATCAGCAACTTCAATAATATCTAATTTTATATAGCGGGAAAGACGTTTACTATATTCATCAATAGCATCTCTAAAGAATTTCTCCTTTATCTTTCCAACACAGCAGATATCTATCTTCATAGTTATAAACCTTTCGTTCTGTAAGTACAGAGGCTTCGCAGTGATCAAGTCTTTCATTTTTGTTGTAGCCCTGTTAAGTGGCTTTTATGATTGTAACAGAGGAAGAGATATGTGTCACTACAAAAGTTCTTAAAGCGGGCAAAATATAAGACGAACGGACGCCAAAATATAAAGACATTCAAGCGATCCCTCCAGCGGGCTAAACATACCCTTTGGAGGGATCCTTTCATGTCTTTTATTATATTTTGGCTGGTTGAGGATGCTTTATATATGACTTTCATGTCTATTTAGTTATTTTGGCGTCTCTTTTTATATTTACAATTTTTAAAATATAGTGTATATTCTTCTTGAATGTGGATCGGGGGAAAATCCCTTTTTTTATTATGTTATTCAAAATTAAATATAAAGAAACTATTTTAAAGGAGACATGAGAAGTGACTAGAAAGTTTAAGAGACATGTAGCAATTATGCTCTCAACCCTTATTTTACTAGGGGGGGTAACGGCCGAGTTTTAGCAGATGACAGAGGAAATGATCCTGATGGAAACTCTTCTGGAATTACAGCTGAAAAATCTGCTGAGGAAATCATCTGTGAAGAAAGTGTTCTTCCATGGGATGGAACCACTACGGAATCTGTTTATTATGGAAATAGATTCAAAGTAGAATTAAATCTAAAGGAATACTGGGACACGGGCTATAATGCTAATGTTAAAATCACAAATACAAGTGATGAAACCATTGAAAACTGGGCGTTGGGATTTAATTATAATGACAGAATATCCAACATCTGGAATGCAAAAATAGTTGAATCTTTAAATGATAATGAAGCTGGCAAAGATAATGCAAACGAAAATAATGCTTCGGATTTAAATCCTATAGTGATTAAAAATGATGTATGGAATCAGGATATCTTACCTGAATCTTCGGTAGAGTTTGGTTTTAGTGGAACCGGTGATTTTAAAGGCTTTCCATCAAAATATCATATTTTGGGAGAAAAACGTCTTGCAGATCCTGAGGATTATTATGTTGATTATTCACTTTCAAGTGATTGGGGAAGTGGATTTAATTCTTCTATAACGGTAAGTAATGTATCTGATAAAGATATTGAAGACTGGGTACTGGAATTTGATTTTGAAAGAGATATAACAAATATCTGGAATGGAACAATTCCTTCATGTGAAGAAGGCCATTATGTTATTAAGAATAGTGGTTATAATAGCATCATATATGCAAATCATAATATTCAGTTTGTATTTAGTGGATGTAATGGAAGTGCTGACATAGTGCCAACAGATTATAAACTTTATTATTACGATCTTTCTAAGGAGAAATCAGATAATAAAGAAGAAAAAAATAGTGAGTCCAACGCTTCTCATGATGAAAATAGCAGTAATCCTGTAGAAAATGAGAAGGAAGAAACAAATACTGAAAATACAAATACTGAAAATACAAATACTGAGGAGATTAATCAGGAAGAAGAAAAGCATTCGGATGATGCAAAGCCTATAGATAATGGACAGAATAGTAATCCAGATAAAGAAGAACAGAATAATCCGATAGAAGAAGTTGATAAAACCAAGGATACAGATAATGATGGGCTTTTTGATTATATCGAACTTCAGATAGGTACAGATATAGAAAAAGCAGATACTGACGGTGACGGACTTTCTGATTATTTTGAAATAATGTCAATGTCATATGATCCAACAAGAAAAGATACGGATAATAACGGCATAAATGACGGTGAAGAAGATCTTGATGACGACGGATTATCAAATCTAAAAGAACTTGAGATAAATACAGATCCATATACGGCAGACTCTGACGATGATGGATTAAAGGATGGAGAAGAAATAAATACATATAATACAGATCCATGTAAATATGATACAGATGGAGATGATGTATCAGATGGAAAAGAGATAGAACTTGGAACAGATCCTCTTACCTACAATGAAAAATTTGAAGTTACAGTAACAGCGGATGAGGTGGATACAGTTAAGGCATCAGTAAAGATTTCTTTAACTGGAAAACAAGTTAATACTCTTTCTGTTAACAGATTTAATAATGACTTCCTTTTCCCAGAAGACATGCCAGGTTATATCGGTGGGGCATATGATTTTAAAGTAGAGGGAGAATTTGACCAGGCGACACTCTGCTTTGAATTTGATGAATCATTGTTGGATGAAGAAAACTTTGATCCTGTAATTTATTATTTTGATGAAGAAGAACAGTGGCTTTATGAGTTAGAAACAACAGTTGAAGGAAATGTTGCTACTGCTGTAACTACACATTTTTCAAAGTATATACTGATTAATAGAATGGCATTTCAAAATGTATTTTTTGATTGCTGGAGTCAGCCGGATAAAGTACCAATTAAGCTGGTGATGGTAATTGATGATTCTGGAACTTTGGGTGGACGATATGGTTATGATAAAGAAAAAGGCGTTTTTCTAGGGGGAACAGATCCAGCGCATAAGAGATTAGAAATAGCAAAAAATATTGTTAATGGTGCAGAAGCTGATGCGGTGATAAATATTATAAAAGCAGATAATAATTTTGACAGAACCTATGCAAAAGACTATAGAGATCTTACTGTTTGCGATGAAAAAGGTAAAAAATGGTTGGTGGATGAGTTGGATTATACCAATTTTGAATGGTGTATAGATAATCCTTATTGGACTTTTAGGTGGCACAGAAACAAGAAGCAATTTGACTCTTGTGGTGGAAAGTATTTATGTTATACATGTTTTGGCGCACTTGAGAATTTTCTTGGTTCATCAGATGATCCAACCATAAATAAGGATTATGCAAGGGTTATGCTTATCATATCAGACGGACAAGTAGATGATTATGATGTAAATTCTGAGGCAGAGGGCAAAGGCTATGCATATATAAAAAAAAGGGCAAACCAAATGGGAGTTCAGATTGTAACCATCGGGCTTGGAAGTGATGAGAACAGCTTCAATAAGTATTTGAAGCCTCTTTCAACAGCAACAAACGGAAAGTTTTATTATGCTAAGGATTTAGAAAATGTCGATAATATTTATGAATATATAAAAAAGGATTTAGGAAGAGATATAAAAATAGACAGCGACTCTGATGGAATACCTGATGTTTATGAAGATGGACTTCTTATGTTTAATGGTAAGAGCATAAAGTTGGACAAAAATAATCCCGATACTGACGGAGATGGTCTTTTAGATGGAGAGGAAGTAGAACTTGAATATAGATATTATGTAGATACTACTAAAGTAATGGTTATTGGAGGCTTAAAATCCAATCCACTTAATCCAGATTCTGACGGAGATGGAGAAGGAGACGCCACAGATCCGACGCCATTAAGGCACCAGCTTAATGAAGAGTTATGTAAAAAAATATGTGAATTGAATTATATATCACGTGAATATATCGAATCTAGTTCAGATCTAAATACTAATAATAGTCATATTGGTAAAGAATGGTATGATGAATGGTATACCTTTATGTTTATTAGACAATTTAATAGTAATTATATTGGTGGAAATTGGGATAAAGTGGCAGGTGCTATAGATTATAATTTTGTTGAATATGTTAAAAACAATAACTATGATTTATATAATTACTTTGAGACGCACGCAGATTATATTGCAGAAAAAACTGGAAAGAAGGGGGATTTATATCACTTAGCAGCAACAATGACAGCATTTTATTATTGGTCCAATTATGATAATGGAACGGGAGTTATAGAAACCGCAGAATATCAGTTTATGCCAGATGGATTTTTGGATGAGTTGGCAGGATGGGCAGGAGACCTTCAGACATCAATGGTAGATGCTATATTTGCCGTTGGGGAAAATGCTGATTATAATACATATAAAGAAGCTATGATAGACTTAATAGCTTATGAGGATAAAGATAAAGTTCATGAGAAATATCCAGGTTTAAAAGTTTTAAAAGAAAAACACACGGATATTCATTTTGGGTTAGATGATTTATTTGCAGATGTTGATGCAGAAAATATTTTAAAATTTATTGGGCAAGAGTCTAGCTTAGAAGAAGGTTTAAATACTTATTTTTGTAGTGGTTATAAAAAAAGGTTTAATGAATTTACGATAGATTTTTTGTCGAAGAAGACATTTACAAAATGGGTTGATATTTATACTAAAGAAAGATTTATTTTTAATAAATGGCCTCTATATGTGGATCCTGATAAAAATAAAGTGCCGATTCCTAAAGAGTTGTCAGAAGCTGCGAGAGATGTGTTTGTAGAATATATATGGGAGAGAGTTGATGAGTAAAAGATTAAAGATAACATACACTATTGTAATATCAATATGGTTAATATGCATATTCATTATGTGGGCATCTAATAAATATGAAGACAGAAAACCTGAAAAGTTGGTTGAGGTTTATTCAGAAAATAAAGAATGGAAAGTAACGGTTGTTTACGATAAACCATTATTATTTCAGAGTGAAAAAAATGTACATTTAGTAGTTAATGATCGATATCATATGTTTAGTGCAACAGTTAAGAGCAAAAATAGGAAGTTGACAAAAGATAATTATCGATTGGAAGTTACCAATGAGTTTATTAGATTGGAATTGATAGACGATGGAAATAAAACAGGAAAAGTCTATTGTACTTATTATGAAGATTTTAAAGATAATTTGAATTAGGAGAAAATAAATATGTTACCCAAAAAATATTTTTATATATTGGTTCTTGTTATTCTAATATTGCCTTTACCTATTTTGATTTTATTTACAGCAGCGTGTTTTATGCATAAATCATATGAGAAAAAGAATTTGTGGTTTAAAGAAAGCTTTGATGATTATAAATACATATTAGAATGTAAAAAAGATGATGGAGTCAATCCGGATGAATATATAAGAATATATGATTCTGATGGAGAGGCTATTTATGATATGTCTTTTAATCTTAGAAGTGATTATCACTATGGTAGATATACTTATAAAGTAGAACATGAAGATGAATATATAAAATTATTATTTATAAATGAGAATAATGTTTTATGTCAGGCCTATCGTTTTTATTATGATGATTTAGATGAATTAGCAAAGATTAAAGAAAAATAGATGCAAAGCTCTATATGAAATAGCCATACACAGCCAAAATATAGAAAAGATATGAAAGAATCCCATCAAAGGGCATTTTTAGCCCGCTGATGGGATTGCTTGAATGTCTTTATATTTTGCCGTCCGTCCATCTGTTTTATTTAAACGTCCATTATTTTAATCTTGAATTTTCACCATCAAGGTTATATAATGATACAAAAAAAACGAACAAATGTTCGCTATAATAAGGAGGCCAATAGAATTCAGACTTGCAGAAAAAGATTACATCGAAGACTTATGTTGATGTTATAGTGCATGTGCGCTATGACGGGATGATTATACCGATGTATATTATCTGGGAAGATGAAAGAAAGTTGAAGATTGATAAAATTGTAAATAAGAAACCAATAACAGATTTATCCCGAGGGCTTGTGGGTATGGAATATACCTGTATGATCAATGGTAAGGTAGGTCATTTATATTCAGGAGATTTCAACAGGTGGTATGTAGAAATGTTCTATTAGTTGTTGTTAAAATGTGGAGAAAGAGCGTATTTATAAAGGATTTCAAGGCTTTTTAATTTCACTTTTTTTACACAGATTAGGAACCTCTTTTTCACATTTGGAGTGTATATTTTAATTATTCCAAGAGGAATAAAAACCTTCCCCCACATTTTTTCATACCTTTTAGGAGCCGCCAATCTGGCGGCTTCTTCTTTATGTGCGAAGCCGAGCCAAGGTCATATATGCGTAGCATATCCACCACATACAGACACAAGTCATCGCATCTATGCGAAATGACTTGCGCCTGTATGCGGTGGATATCTGCCACTGGCAGATATATGACTTTGGCGAGGCCGCATCATCGAGTAAGCTTTGCTTGCGAGATGTGTATGATTATGTAAACTGAATTCGCTATCTGTGGTTTCCGTAAAATCAGAAATTTTCATAACAAAAAATGTTGATAAGTTTGTTAATAAGTTGCGCAATGTGGCTATTTCATAACGTTTTTAAGGGTAAAAGTTATCAACAAAAACTACAAATTGTTGAGGGTAAGTTTACGCTAACACAATATCTTGTGTTTTCTTCTTGACTTTACTTTAGCCCGAATATATAATCCTTAATAGCGGATAAGCGCAAAATATTAAATGTAAATTTTGATTTGTAATCCGGGGAGGAACAAGAAAACCATGATTTATGATGAAGATTTAGATGGAAATCTTGACCTTGAGCCTACGCAAATCTATATTATGAAAAGATCAGGGGAGAGGGTTCTTTTCGATAGTACTAAGATTGCACAGGCTATAAGGAAGGCGAATCTCGAAGAAGGTATACTTTCAGAGAGACTCACAGAAGCACAGATTGATGAGATCACAGCCGGCATTGAGAAAGATGCAAGAAATGCAAAGAGAGATTTATCAGTAGAGGAAATTCAGGATAAAGTTGAAGATTCTCTTATGGGAACTGGTAAATTCAAGGTTGCGAGACTTTATATCACATATCGTTATAAGCATAACGAAATGCGTAAGATGAGCAACATCGATCAGAAGATTTCTGGTGTTGTTGAATGTGCTAATGAAGAAGTAAAACAGGAAAATTCTAATAAGAATCCAACGGTTCTTTCAGTACAGCGTGATTATATGGCTGGTGAATGGAGCCGCTATTATACAGGCAAATACCTTCTTCCGGACGAAATAGTTGCAGCCCATAAGGAAGGTATAATTCATTTCCATGATGGAGACTATTTTGCACAGCATATGCATAACTGCTGTCTCGTAAATTTAGGGGACATGCTTGATAATGGCACATGCATTAGTGGAACACATATTGATACACCTAGAAGCTTCAATACAGCATGTACAGTAGCATCACAGATTGTAGCTCAGGTAGCATCAAGCCAGTATGGCGGACAGACTATTACAATGTCACATCTTGCTAAGTATGTAGATGTAAGCCGCCAGAAAATAAAGAAGAGACTTCTTGATGATTTTGCAAAAACCGGACTTGAGGTAGATCCTGAAAAGTTCGATGAGATAGTTGAACATGAAGTAAGAAGAGAAGTTGAATCAGGCTGCCAGACAATGCAGTATCAGCTTATTACACTTCAGTCTACAAATGGTCAGGCACCATTTGTAACAGTATTCCTTTATCTTAATGAAGTTCCAGAGGGACGTATCAGAGAAGACCTTGCCATGATCATTGAGATCATGTTAAAGCAGAGAGTCCTTGGAGTTAAGGATAGAAAGGGTTATTATATTACCCCGGCCTTCCCTAAGCTTATTTATGTCCTTCAGGAAGATAATATCAGAGAAGGATCAAAATATTTCTACCTTACAAAACTTGCAGCTGAATGTACTGCAAAGCGTATGGTACCTGATTACATTTCTGAGAAGAAGGCACTTGAACTTAAGGGTGACTGCTATCCATGTATGGGATGCCGCAGCTTCCTTACAGCAGATCGCTTCACAGATGCAGGAGTAGGAAATATTGCCAATGCTCTTAATTATATTCCGGGCAAGCATAAATATTATGGAAGATTCAACCAGGGTGTTGTAACTATAAATCTTGTAGATGCAGCTTGCTCATCAGGTGGAGATGAAGATAAGTTCTGGGAGATCATGAATGAAAGACTTGAGCTGTGCCATAGAGCACTTCGTCTTCGTCATGAAAGACTTCTTGGAACACCATCAGATGTAGCCCCTATCCTGTGGCAGGATGGTGCATTAGCAAGACTTGAGCCAAATGAGACTATTGATAAATTACTTTATAACGGTTATTCAACAATCTCTCTTGGATTTGCTGGACTTGCAGAATGCGTATATTACATGAAGAAAGTATCTCATACAACAGATGAAGGAAAGGCATTTGGCTTAAAGGTAATGCAGCTCCTTAATGATTCATGTAATAAGTGGAAGAAAGAAGAGAATATTGATTATTCTGTTTATGGAACTCCACTTGAAAGTACAACATATAAATTTGCAAAATGTCTTCAGAGAAGATTTGGAAAGATACCACATGTTACAGATAAGAACTATATTACAAATTCTTACCATGTACATGTTACAGAGAATATAGATGCATTTTCAAAACTTACTAAGGAAGCTGAATTCCAGGTTCTTTCTCCAGGAGGAGCAGTAAGTTATGTAGAAGTACCGGATATGCAGAATAATATCCCTGCAGTTATCTCAGTAATGCAGCATATGTATGAGACTATTCTTTATGCTGAGATCAATACAAAGAGTGATATGTGTGATGTCTGCGGTTACAATGGTCAGATTCAGATTACAAAGGATAATACAGGTAAGCTGGTATGGGAATGCCCAAACTGCCATAATACAGACCAGACAAAGATGCATGTTGCACGTCGTACATGTGGATATATCGGAACTCAGTATTGGAATCAGGGACGTACAGCGGAGATTGCAGACAGAGTTCTTCATTTATAAAGATAATTCTTTAAAATTAAACAAATAAAACAAAAGAAACCCCCAAAATAGATGGAAAGAGAGTGATCTATGAAAATCATTTTTGGGGTTTCTTTTATTTTCGAAAATAATTTAGAGTTTGTTTTTGTGAGAAACCAACAAAAACGAAAGTGGTTTTTGTTGACTTTTCACATAAAGGATGATAGAATCTGAAGCTAAGAGTTTGTATAAGTATTTCAAACGGGGGCCATTTTAAACACGACAAACAAAGGAGAAACAAATGAAAAAGTCGATTAAAAGAATAGGCTCATTTGCATTAGCTTCATGTATAGCTTTTGGGGTATTATCAAATGTTAGCTTAGGGGAAGTAAAGGCCGCAGGAACAACAAAGGATGTTTATGCAGGTGATGATATTGCAGCAATTATAAGCGGAGCTGCAGCAGGAACAACAATTTATGTTCATGCAGGTGAATATAAGTATAAGACACCTATTTCAATCAAGAATAATAATATTTCAGTAATATGCGAAGAAGGAACAGTTCTTAATGGTGAAAATGTTACTGTAACAAGCAGTAATGAAAGCATGGTTAAGATCTACGGCGATAATGTTGTAATCGATAACCTTGATGTAAAAGGTCTTAAGTCATCTGATTACAATGTAGTTCCAACAGGATACAGAGTTTGTGGTGGGGCAGATCACGTAACAATTAAGAATTGTGAAGTTTATAATATCGGATGTGACTATAAAGATAAGAGTAATATAGATGAATATAATGCTCATGGTATTATCGTCTCTGGTGAAGTTAAATCAGCTATAACCGATGTTACAATCGATAACTGTCATGTACATAATTTAACACTTGGACAGAGTGAATCATTAGTTTTAAACGGTAATGTTGATGATTTTAAGGTTATCAATAACTTAGTAGAAAATAATGATAATATCGGTATCGATCTTATCGGTTATGAAAAGCAGTCAAGTAAGAATACTGCAGACCAGAATGAACTTGACAGAGCAAGAAATGGTAGAGTTGAAAACAATGTAGTAAGAAACATTTCATCAGGAAGCAACCCAACATATCATGGCAGCAAGTGTGCTGGCGGTATCTATGTTGATGGTGGTACAAATATCACAATTACAAACAACTATGTTGAGAACTCTGACATTGGTCTTGAACTTGCCAGTGAGCATAAGGGTAAGATAACAGATTTAATTACTGTAACAAACAATACATTTGTAAAGAATCAGGGATTCAATGGTATAAGCATTGGTGGATGCGAAAAAAAGAATGGTTCTACAGGTAAATGTACATTCACAAAGAATATTGTATATAATGAAAAGAATCATTGCTTCAACTTCCAGCAGATTGAAGGAACAAATGAAATTACAGATAATGTATTTATTGATACAGCATCAGATGTTTACGAAAAGGAAAGTTCTTGCAGCAGTGAAGCATTAAACGCTACAAAAATCTCAAACTATATCTCACGTAAGACATCATTTACTACAAAGGATACTGTAATTAGTGTTAAGTCTGTAAATATCGATAGCAGGAATTGCACTATTACAATCAATAGTGACAAGGATTTCAGCGGATACGGTGCGAAGATCGTTAAGTCAAATGAAGCAGCTGGTAACATAGAGGCAGGTAAGACAGAAAATGAACAGACAACTACTCCTGTAAAGGAAGAGGAAAAGACAGAGACAGGTAACACAAATAATACACCTGTTGAAGAAGATGATGAAGATGCTGTAGAGCCAACATATAAGATTTCAGCTCCAAGCTTCTACACAGTTAAGAAATTAAGTGGTGGAGCACAGCAGTTCACATTTAAGAAGACTGGAAAGACAAACTGGAAGCACATTACAGTAGATTTCACAGATGTTGATTTAGATAGATATAACAAGGCTTATATCACAGTTCAGGCATCAAGAAAGGATCTTTACCTTGGAATCACAAATAAGGACGAGGATGATCCAATTTTCTACAGAAATCACTGGAGTGGAAACTCAAAGGTAGGATCAACAGGTGAAGTAACAATCGCAATTGACCTTACAGAAGATAACTGTGATGGATTATATATTTACTGTGATGCTACAACAAGCAGCACATATAAGAAGAGTCAGAAATTAACAATCAAGAGTATTACTTTTGGTAGAGAGTAATTAAGAATATAGCTCATTATTAAACGGATATAAAAAAGAAATAAATACAAACTCACAAAAAAATCTTTATATATTAGGGTGGCAGATTCGTCTGCCATCCTTTTATTGTGTATGGAATGTACGTCTTGTGAGATGTCTTGCTCGATGTGTTATAATGGATGCGTTAGTAAAAATTTTAAGGACAATGGGGATAAAAATGGATCTTTACAGGAGTATAGTAAACAGTTTTTATATAGAAAATGCATATCAGGAATGGAAGGATTATAGAGAGCATCTTACTGATCTTTTGATCAAAGCATATGAAAAATGTGAAACCTCTGCAGCCTCTTCGGAAAAGAAACTTAAGCTTTTAATTGCAGGGGGAGGACTCTGCAATGATATGGATATAGAAAGATTAAAAGAAAAGTATTCTATTACTGTAATGGATATTGATGAAAATGGGAAAAAATACTTCAATGATAAAAAATATGTAAACTATATTCTTCAAACATTTACAGGGATTGGTGAGAATGAATATAGAGAATTCTTAAATAAAATGCTGATCATTGCAGGAAATGTCAAAGGAAGGATTTCATTTGAAGAACTTGACATAAATGCATATGATTTTATAAAAGGTATGGAAGATAGGATCAGCATCAATAATGATATACCACGATGTGATGTATTAATATGCGCTGGAGTGCATAGCCAGTTATTTTCAATGTTCCCATATATATTTGAGATAATCATTGAAAATCTTTATAATGCAGGGCTTTTAGATAATGGAAGTAAATCCCTGGAGGACTTATATTTATCTTCTAAATTTATGGAAAAAGTAAAGAGATTAAATCAGAAGTTTATTCCAGAATTTAATAAAAGTCTTATTGCAGCGGCAAATAATCTTTGTCTTTTTTCTTTTGAATCAGGCGGCGTAGAAGGAGCAATAGAAGGAAGAATTGACCTGGAAGAAAATTATAAGGAAAAGATAATAATTAAAGATTCTTATGATTGGAATTTTAATCTTAAGGAAAATAAGATTTATCATATGGATATTTATTTACTTCAAAAATAAAGATAGTTTTTTACGGAATAAGGATATTTTCCAAGGAACTTTGACTTAGAACATAGTATATGATATAAATTGAAAGATAAGTTTTTTTGAATTGTAAGTTTTAGGAGACGGTATGGACGCATTTGAAACATGGTATCAGCTGCATTTGGCAGGAATAATATCACCAAAAATATTTGTATCGCTTATTTCTATGGTTCCGATGATTGAACTTAGAGGTGGCATTATAGTAGCAAGACTTTTAAATTTATCACTGGGACAGGCGATTTTTTATTCATTTATCGGAAATATAATCCCGATTCCATTTATTCTTTTGTTCCTTAGAAAGATATTTGACTGGATGAGACCGACTAAGCTTTTTGGCGGCCTTGTAAGAAAGATGGAAGAAAGAGCTCATAAGAAATCGAGTGGAGTTGAGAAGGCTGAATTTTTCGGTCTTGTAGGTTTCGTTGGGATTCCTCTTCCAGGTACTGGGGGATGGACAGGAGCACTTATTTCTTCAGTTCTTGAGATAGATATTAAGAAAGCAAGTCTTGCGATCCTTATCGGACTTGTACTTGCTTCAACAATAGTATCATTTATCAGCTATGGTGTTTTCCATATGTAAAGTATACGTGATAAAGGCGTGTTTGGTAGAGAATAAAAAAGAGTGATATGGCTATATGAAATATATATCATTATCAGATCATTTAAAAAATAAATATGGGACTAAGGTATATAAGATCTCACTTCAAAGTGGATGCAGTTGTCCTAATCGTGATGGAACAGTAAGTACAGGAGGCTGTACATTTTGTTCTGAAGGTGGTTCAGGAGATTTTGCAGCGCCACTTCTTCCTGTAAAGGAACAGATACGCTTAGCAAAGATGAGAGTCGAAAGTAAGATGCCAAAGTCACTTGAGGCAAAGGACAGGAAATATATTGCTTATTTCCAGTCCTTTTCTAATACCTATGGAGATCCAGAGAAGCTAAGAAAGCTATATCTTGAAGCAATAGAAGATGAATCCATTGTGGGGCTTTCCATTGGTACAAGACCGGACTGTCTTGGGAAAGAGATACTGGATATGCTTCAGGAAATTAACAATATAAAGCCTGTCTGGATAGAATTAGGTCTTCAGACAATAAATGAAAAAACTGCAGAACATATCAATAGAGGCTATAGGCTAGAGGTGTTTGAAAAGGCTTATAGGGATTTAAAGAAAAGAAATATAGAAGTTATAGTTCATGTAATCTTAGGCCTTCCGGGAGAAGAAAAAGAAGATATGTTAAATACTGTAAGATATTTAGCAAATCTTACGCCGGCACTGGACGGCATAAAACTTCAGCTTTTACATGTGCTTAAAAATACAAAACTAGCTGAAGAATATGAGAAGGAACATTTTAAGATATTAACCATGGAAGAATATACAGACCTTGTAGTGGACTGTCTTAAAATACTTCCGAAAAATACTGTAATACACAGGATGACAGGGGACGGGCCAAGAAAACTGCTTATAGAACCCCTTTGGAGCCTGGATAA
>JAFOIV010000028.1 GCA_017420535.1 Eubacterium sp.
ACAGGATATTGAAGCAGGACATTTAATAACCATACCTGATGAAGATGTGACCATTGGTTCCTGGACCGGAACAGGTTATATCTCACTGGATAAAACTACCGGTGCCGGGGCTTATATGATAAGCGGAAGCCTGAATGGTGGCAGTCATCCTGTAATAGCAACTGGTTTGGTTACTTTGGGAATGGTTCTAAACATTTTGTCATCACATTATTTGCTTAGCGCCATTTCGCTTATAACGGTACCTACGCTCCTTAAACTTGCAGGAATAGCACTCTTCATGCAAGGAATTTATTATATACATATGTTGCTTATCGCATATGTTGACTATTTGGCAACGAATGACATGACATACTTTAATAAGATGTGCGATTGGCTTTTTAAATCTGCATTTTGGTCTGTTGTTCAGTCATATTTTGCGACTTGGGTATATTATGAAGAGGCATATAAGGCTTATGAAGAGGAAAAGGAAGCCGCTAACGCTGAGGTAGAAAGTGGTTCGGGAACTACGCCAGAGGTGAAACCGGAAAAAGACCTTGATAGTGCGTCAACTCTTGTAGAAGGGCGGATAGGGGAAAAAGTAACGTTATATAGAGGTGATAGGTCATCTGTAACACCAGACATAGTATTTAATAATGGTTTTACACCAAAAGGAACACATGATGATCCTTTATTGCATACAATGAGTAATACAACGGCAGGTAATTTTGTTTCAACAACTGCTAGTAAAGATATTGCTATAGATTTTGCTGGAAAAAATGGGTATGTTTATGTGATTGAAACTGATAATTATATAAATATAAATGAAACTTATGGAAATATGGCTAGATATCCTGAACAAGTAGAATTTACAATACCGGGAGGAATAAATGCTAGTGAAGTTGTTGGGGCATATGAACTAAAAGGAGGGAACATTGTTGGGGATTTTATTCCTAATCCAAATTATGGAGGTTCAAATTAATGGATGAAAAATATAGTATAAAATGTTTACTTGATGGAGATGAAAACGAAGCTGTTCTTGAATTAGAAGAAGACAATGATATTTGTAGAATTTTATTTTTATTAAGAGAATATAGTGTAACTGTTGAGGCTGAAAATTATTTTTATGCGTTATTAGAATTAAGGAAAAAACTAGAAGCACAAAATATAAAAATTCTTTGTAAAGGCGCTAGTAGGAATGTTTAACCTTCCCCGATGATATTAAGTATGGGGGAGGCAATCAAAGCATATCAATTAACTATGGGGAAGCAGGCAAGGATGAGTGATCTAGTTAATATTTTTGCGCCATGTGAAGTAGATGAATATGCGACAATTGAAGAGCAGTTAATATTTTATAATGATTGGTTAAGGAGTTAAATATCAAGATGATTATTTATTTTTATAAGATTATAGATGAATTTGGATGTTTTTCTAACTTTGCGCACTATAGTTTTATAATTGATGGAAAAAGTTGGATGACAAGTGAACACTATTTTCAAGCACAGAAATTTGCTAATACCCAATATGAAGAAATCATTCGTTTACTTGATAATCCAATGAAAGCTGCAGAGATGGGAAGAAGAAGAGAGCTTCCATTAAGAGAAGACTGGGAACAAGTAAAAGATGAGATTATGAGAAAAGCTGTATTAGAAAAATTCAAACAAAATGAATCTATACGGCAGATATTGTTATCGACAGGCACAAATGAAATTGTTGAAAAAACAACTAATGATTATTATTGGGGGTGTGGTAAAGATGGCACTGGAAAAAATATGTTAGGTATTATATTAATGGAGGTAAGGGAACAACTAAGCTAAAAGTACGGAGGCATCTGTACATTAAGAACTCTCGATAAGTGATTCTATAAGTATATCTGTAGCAGATGAGAGTTTAGGAAACTATTCTGCAGCTTATTTAAGTTATAAGAGCGTTGTGCTTTCATTTGATACTAAATGTATGGGGCCTTATGAAAGCTGGAATCCTTATTTAAATCTTTATTACTATAAGGATAAGATTAATGAAAATAATGTTTTTGATAGAGAAAAATTAGGAGCATTACTTTCATATACAGGAAAGCTTTATTTTGCGCAGGTTGATGCAGAGAATGTCCTTACATCTGAAACCATGGACATTGTTGACGTAAGAAGACTTAGCGAGGCTGTAACAGGTTATGAAGTAGAAAAGAATTCTTCTTATGGAGTGGTAACAAAGCTTTCTTATGGCAATCTTTTCATTGATGTTGACGCAGAGGATCATTACGTAAAAAGTAAAGATGGTGATAAGAATAAAGAATTCCTTTATAGATTTTATGAAGGCCTGAACGGTTCTAAATACGAAGGTATTATCTGGGCAGAAGGCAGTAAAGATAAGACTGAGGAAACAGTCTGCACAGTGTCAGTATTAGGACAGGCGATGGAGAATGGAATAGAGCTCCATCAGTTTGATAAGGATAATCAGGAAGGTTTAGAAGAGACCTTAGGCAAACTTTCCTTATCTGACTCAGAAAAGTCCAGAATAAAACAGGATATTGAAGTCGGACGTTTAATAACCATACCTGATGAAGATGTGACCACGTTGTTACCTGACACTGTGAAGTAGCACCATCAACTCGGAGGGTAAGTGGTGTGATACTATTTTCTAAAAAAGAAAGATACTACTCA
>JAFOIV010000029.1 GCA_017420535.1 Eubacterium sp.
GATAAGGATAAAGCCAGTGACGGAGATGCTAATAAAGACAAAGATAATAGCCAGGGTAACGACAAAAAGGACCAGGATAAATACGGCGAAGATGGTAAGTATGGTAAGAAACAGCAGGATGATTTAAAGGATAAGCTTGAAAAACAAGAGGATGACCTTAAATCAGGACGCACTTCTGATGATGATTCAGACTATAGATACATTGATGGCGGTGAAATATCCGGTTTTGGAGATGGAACACAATGGTAAAGAATAAATTAATCAAAAAAATCACTTCAATTTCACTTGTTCTTGCCATGTCCCTTGCATTTACAGGCTGTGTAGTCGGGGATAAGAAGAATAAAAAAGATGAAGACTACAAAGTGAATGTGGGTCCGGGTGATGATGCTTATAAGGATGCAGGTAAGGATATTGATAAAGACGATTTCAAGGGAACAGTTCTTACTGCACCGGATACTCCGCCGGAAGGCAAGAGATATGATGAATGGAAAGGCATTGAATATACAACTGATCTTGAAATGAATGTAAAAACTTATTTCCAGCCTGTACTCAGTTCAACAGAAGATCCTTTGGACAATGGTTACAGCTACGATCCTAATATCACATCGAAGATAAAGATTGTAGAAGCACATGTTGAACCTGTTGGTGGGGAAATGAAGCTTAGATCAGGTGGATATGTGGATATTACAATAAAGGCAGAGTGGGAAGGAACAATAAGCTATTCTTATAGTACCAGAAATAGTATCAGCAAGTTCTATTTCCAGGAAGTAAATCCTCAGCCTTTTGATATGTACACAGGAACAAGTTTTATCAATCACAGTGGAGACACTGACGAATCAAATTCTATGAGCCAGGGTGAAGCTACAGATTCAGGTACCATCGAATCGGATATTACCTGGAAAAGTCGTGTTTATAGAATTTTTGTAAGCGTAGATGAGAAGAATAATAGTTTTGGTGGATGGGATATTTCAAACAATACAGTAACTGCTGATTGTTCAACTATTGTTGAGATTAAGTGCAGAGTGCCGGCAGATTATGACGGACTTGCCTTTAAGATCAAGAAAGATATAACTGATGAAAGAACCAAGTGTATGGACAGGTTTGGTAATCTTATATCAACTCCTGATCTATATGCTGATGTTTTTACAGATGCCTGGGGAAATAAGCATGATCAGTCGGAGTTTTATTTCATTAAGGCATCAGACATCCTTAATCAGTTAGACGGAAAGAATCAGCAGTAGAAAAAGGAGCATACTAGTTGTGAAAACATTAGCCATAGTTTTATTCGTACTTATGTACGTACTTATGATATCACTTAAGTCAAAATATAGACCATTTGTTGCTTGTGGAACAGCCTTAATCTTCCTTATATCAGGAATACTTCCATGGAAGAATCTTGGCAGCGTCATTGACTGGAATATTTTGATGATGATCTTTGGTACGGTTGTTATAGTAGACTATTTCATTCAGTCAAAGATGCCAAACTTAATAGCCGATAAGCTTCTCAATATCTCACCAAATGTTATGATGGTAACTATCATCATGTCACTTTTTTCAGGTATTGTATCAGCCTTTATCGACAATGTGGCAACTGTATATATGATCGCACCAGTAGGTCTTGCTATTTGTAAGAAACTCAAGATTTCACCAGTACCTATGATCATATCAATTTCGGTATCGTCAAATCTTCAGGGAGCGGCAACACTTGTAGGTGACACAACCTCTATTATGCTTGCAGCTAAAAATGCAGCCAACATGGATTTCATGGATTTCTTCTGGTTCCACGGAAGACCTGGAATGTTCTTTGCTGTAGAATTAGGAGCGCTTTTTACAGTACCTATCATGCTTATTCTTTTCAGAAAAATGAAGGAGCCGGTAAGCGGCGATGAGAAGACAGTAATAAAGGATTATATACCTACTATAGCAATGGCAGGACATATCATTTTCCTTATTGCTGCATCATTTATACCAAATAAGCCAGAAACAACAAATGGTATCATCTGTCTTGTATGGGGAATTGGCTGTATCGTAGCTGAATATATTAAGACAAAAGATAAAGAAACAATGATAGAGAACTTAAAGAATGTGGATTATGCGACAATCTTCCTTCTTGCAGGTCTCTTCACAGTAATCGGTGGTATCACAAATCAGGGTATCATTAAAGATATTGCAGCTTTTATTGTTGAAGTAGGAGGAAATAATTATTTCCTCTTATATTCGATCATTGTATGGGGCTCAGTTCTCGTATCAGCATTTGTAGATAACATCCCATATGTTGCAACGATGATCCCGGTTGTGGTTGGTGTCACTCAACAGATGGGTTATAAACCATATACACTTCTTTTCGGACTTCTTATAGGAGCAACCCTTGGAGGAAATATCACTCCAGTTGGTGCTTCCGCAAATATTGCGGGAACAGGCCTTCTCCGCAAAGCAGGATATGAAGTGAAATTTAAAGATTTTATGAAGATAGGTCTTCCATTTACCCTGGCAGCGGTAATTGGGGGATATGTATATGTTTGGTTCGTACTGAACTTTTAAAAAAATATAGCTAAAGCTTTCGTACAGAGATATGTTTCTTCGCTTATTCGCAGAGAAACATATCTCTGCACTTTTTTTGTCCTTTTATTAGATTTTGGCGTCCGTTCGCATATCTTGACATAATTTCTTTTGGGGAATATACTTCAAATTGTATTAAATGTGATGAGGGGAAATTCAATTATCTTATTCTTAGATATATTTTTCCATAAAAAATGATGATGGTAATAGAGGCTGGATTAAAACTATTACTATGTTTCGTGGTTGTTTTCTTGTTAGGAATGTATTAAATAAAAATGAAAAGAATTATTATGTGAATTTATTTGTTAGTAAAATAGAAAAATTAGAATTAATCAGTTTGGATTTGGAATCAAATGAAGACATAACAAATGATATTCAATTAATAAAAAATTTTACTGAAAAGA
>JAFOIV010000030.1 GCA_017420535.1 Eubacterium sp.
GTCACTGTAATTCTGCATCTTTTAACCTACTTCTTTATATTATTATACTATTCTTATCTTATGTCTCTCCGGGTTCTTCTCAAAAGAAAGAAGACTTATAAGTGCAAGTATCTGTCCCTGGATATTATAATGAGCCTCGCAGCTTGGAATAGTCATATCCCAGCTTCCATTTATAAGCCATGATGGAAGATTAAGACCATCATCAAGCTTTATAGTTGTGATATCATCTAAATTCACACTTAACATCTTCCTCTTTTTATAGAAAAGACATCTTTTATCTGTTACGATAAGGAATTCCTTTCCTGATCCAAATATCGTAGCATCTGCCATTACTATAACACATTCATCCTGACTAAGATCAGATACGATACGAGCTCTGACCTTATCAAGTAATTCCTGATTTTTCCCTTCTGCTGCCACATCACCGCCATCATAGATATTACTTCTCAGATAGTCTTCAATTGCTTCTGATGTTCCAAGTTCGTCAAGACAATATACCCAATCCTCCAGACATTCTCTAGTATTACTCTTTTCTTTCGCCTTTTCTAAATCTTTCGTTACATAGTATAACTCTGAAGTTAATATCTCGCCTTCTTTTTTCTCTTTTTCCTTCTTTTCTTCTTCGTCCCAGACAATGTCAAACCATGAACGGCAGTACTGACATTTTACTCTCTTACTGAGTGTTGTAAGCTCTAGCTCAGCCCCACAATTTGGACACTTTCTCTGCTCTAATTTCATTCGTGTTTCTCCTTTTGTTCCAACGGATTTTTCATATTTTTCATTTTACATTACAGAACTTTTTTATTCAATAAAAGCACATTCTGATAACCTGTCCCTTTAATTCAAATAACTATTCGCCTTCAATCTCAAATATAACACCAACATCTCAAATTTTATTTCCATCTAAGTGATTCATGATTCCACTTCTCATCATATGCCCGATCATCAATTATGCTATCAACGACCGGCAACATCAGTACTCGCAGCAATGAGACTGCATCTTTCAGTTCTATGTTAACAAGCGCCTTTTTTTCTTCAAGAATGCTTTCCAGCGGTTCTGATGAATCTCACTTTCTATAAAATCGTTAGTGAAAGCAAATATTCCATCAAAGGCCGTTCCTCTATGTTTAAAAGTTTCTTTTACGGCCTCCTTCAGTTCCATACCGTCCAGATCATAATGTTCAGCAAGTATATAGATGTCGTAAAAATCCTTATAACGATTGTTTGCATCTCCCAAAGAAACGATTGCCTCAAATTTTTCAGAAATTACAGAAGATATTGAATATGCATAAATCTCCGGAACATCCATATCGAGCAATACCGGAAAATCCATTTTTATCCTATCCGGATATATAACATCTCCAAACCCAATGTCTATCGATACAGGGACCTCTGTTTTATCCAAATATGCCATAATAGAGACATTAACACCATGGTATTCCTTGAATTCAGTAATTTCTATTACGTCAAGCGTATCTAAATCATACCTTAAAGCATCATCACACTCGATAGAGAATATGTTTTTAAAAACCTTCTTCATATACTCAGCGTTATTTGGCATATTTTTAGCTAAAAGATCAATATCTCTTGTAGCTCTAGCAAATTCACCATCAAAAAGTGCGTATAAAAATATGCCACCTTTTAGTGTAAAGCGTTCAACATATTCTGACACCGACAATCTGTATACTGTTCTTTCCAACCCATACGCAACCAAGGACTCCTGAAACATTTTTCCACTTTCTAATGCTTGATTCTTTAGTCTATCTTTTACTGATATCGCACTTATCATACAAGCACCTCCAGATACTGTCTCATCACCTTATCGCATTTCATCATTTCTGCATATTTTAGAAGACGGTTCAGATTTCTGTCTTTCCTATGCAGATAATTAATAAGTATTTCCTTGGTTTCTTCAATTCCAACCCTTTCTCTGTAAAACACAATATCCACAACAGTTTTTTCTATATCATAGATTTTTAATTTATTTTTTCCTTCATTGACAGCAATAATTCCAAGTTCGTATCTGTCATCAGTATAATAATGAATATTTATCTGCGGCCTCTTAGGCACAGAAGACACTTTCGACTTTCTCGGAATTGCAACGTCAACTGCATCCGGTATAAATGTCGTAAGACGATAATACACCGCCGCACTAAGCAAGCAAATCACACCTCTCGGTGCATAAGCCTCTATATAATAAAAATCTGATTCCTCGCCAATATACTCTACATTTTCGTAGTAGCTCTTATTCAGTTTAATAAGTTTACCTTCACTGACCAGTTTACTGACCTTATACTGAGAAAAACCTCTATTCTTAAGCTCTTGCATATCAAAAATTTTCTGGTCTTTAGGAAGAACTGCAGTACTTGCCATCTTCTTCACCTCATTTTTATCTTTTCACGGCACTTCTTCGTTTTGCCGAATTTTAATAAAATGATACAATTAAAACTACTAATTGTCAATCGAATCTACAATACTTATTTAATATGAATTGATCAATTTCGTAAAAATGGTTGCTCTAGCTTTCCCTCTCGCCTGGCGGCTCGATGTCGGGCAGTCGCCAAAGTTCCTGCATTTTGTGCAAGCACAATGCAGGAACCTTGGCTCGTTGCCTACGCAAAAAAAGAATCCCA
>JAFOIV010000031.1 GCA_017420535.1 Eubacterium sp.
AGGGGTTGGGCAATACCTTTATACCAATGCTCTCAGGCGGGCTCGAAGTCATTATGAGACTGATCTTTGGCTTTTTGGTAGGAAGGAACGGATTTAAGGAAATTGCCATTTCTGAAGTATCTGCATGGATAGGCGCTTTTCTGATGCTCATGGTGACATACTATTGTTTAATTGGCAAAAGAACTAAAGCAATAGCATAAAGCTTGCGGTAATGATGCCCCACAGGCACTTAACGGCATTATGATAAGGTGCCATACAAGAAAGTGTACCAGGGTTGTGACCCTCAAGAACTTTACAGAGGGTCAGATCAAAGAGAAAGCAGATGCTTTCGGAAAGTACTACCTATAATAATCGAAGATGAGCATGCAAAGCGTGCATAACAAAGATAATTAAATAGGGCTTCATGATGGGGGCATAGACCCACCGCGGACGCATGAAAGGATAATCAGTTAAAGGCTGAATCTTTTCGTGCGTTTTTTATATGTCCTTTTTCTGGTTATCGCCCGGAAAGAGGAGAAAATGAATTATATCGATGCGTAGCAGCTTTTTTCGTTAAATTTTTCTTATTGTGGGCAATAACATTTACGTATAAGGAAAATAAAAGGATAAGTGATATGCTGAACTTGAGAGAGGAGTGACTATTTATGACATTAGCACAGCTTAAGTATGTTGTAACTGTTGCAGAAATCAAAGCAATCAATGCAGCAGCAAAGGCTATCTATATTTCGCAGTCTAGTTTATCTGCAGCAATAAGAGATTTGGAACAGGAAATAGGGGTTGATTTGTTTGAGAGAACAAACAGAGGAATAGTGGTAACAGAGGAGGGGAATGATTTTATTGTCTATGCAAAAAATATATTGTTTCAATATAATCTGTTGGAAGCACGTTATTTTTCAAGTGATAGAAAAAGATACAATTTTTGTGTGTCAATGCATCATTCAACTTTTACAGTAAGATTATTTGCCGAAGTTGTAAAAAAATTTGGTATGCACGATTATGAATATTCAATTTTTGAAACTACAACTGAAAATGTTATTAAAGATGTTCAAACTGGAAAAAGTGAATTAGGAATTTTATATATCAGCTCATTTAGCGAAAAAATATATGAAAAGATATTCCATAATGCAGGTGTTGATTTTCATGTTCTTGCTGAGTGCCCTATATATGCTTACATCAACAAACACCATCCATTGGCAGGGAAGGTGGAAGTCACTATGGAAGAATTAGAGGATTACCCATGTCTTTTATTTGAACAAGGGGATAACGGTTTTTATTTCTATGAGGAAATGATTTCAGAGTATGAATACAAAAATGTTATTAAAACGAGTGACAGAGCTACGACAATCGGATTGTTAAATGATTTGGATGCCTATTCGATTGGCATCGGAATCACATCTGACAAATTGTTACAGGATTCTATTAAAGTCGTAAAAATAACTTCGGAAGAAAAAATAAAGGCGGGATATCTAATCAGAAAAAATGAAAAATTGAGTATACCAGGTGAAGAATACATGCGTAAAATAAGGGATTGCCTGAATTCGGATATGGTGGTAACAGGTTACCGCGAATAGCGATAAGCTGATTTATTGACTTTGAAAGGTTGAGTAAATATTATAGAACAAGAAGTACTTCAGGAATGACTTAAGATGAAATGAGAAGGAGAAAATAACGATGAAAATAAAAGGTGAAATTAATCAGTTGTGGGGTATGAAGCCTTTTTTCTTGCTAGTAAAATGAATTAATGTTAAAATGTAGAAAGGTATGTAATACAATAGGATAAGTGTTGTTACATACTGAATTTTTTGTTATCGGGGTAAATAATTATGCCAAGACTTTATATTAAAGCTAAAGATTTAGAAGAAAGCGATGTAGTAAAGGTATTTGATGATAAGGGAAAGGAAGTTTATTATTTAAAGGACGACTTCATTGCTACAGGACATAGAATAAAGATATTCCTTGCGGGTACAATCAGTGAGTGCGGATATGTGCAGGAAAAAGATGGCGGAAATGGTAGACTTAAATTCGAATTTTCAGCCAGAGATAAATTTGGCACTGTTCAGAGAGACTGGATGTCAAGATTCCAGAAGTACGACATAGCTTATGATGAAGACTGGGTAGTTAAGGGTGACGCTGTTATATGGGATTACTCTGTTGTAACAGGATCTATCGAAGTTATGAAAGTTGAGAGCAAACCTTATATAATTCCAGGTCAGGCTCTTAATATGACTGACACATATATCATTGATGTGGATAGTGAATCAGATGTTCTTATTTCACTTGCATTCGCATTTTCATTATATGCTCTTAATAAATATCAGTATCAGTAAAATAAGAGCAATTTTTTTGGAGGCAATATGTACAAAGAAGGATTTTCAAACGAGAAGTATACTGAACTTCAGTCAAAACATATTAAGGAGAGAATTGATCAGTTCGGCGGCAAGCTTTACCTTGAATTTGGTGGAAAGCTTTTTGATGATTTTCATGCCAGCCGTGTACTTCCTGGATTTCACCCTGATTCAAAGATTCAGATGTTAAAGAAGCTTTCTGATCAGGCGGAAATAGTAATAGCTATTAAAGCAGCTGACATTGAGAAGAATAAAGTAAGAGGAGATATCGGAATCACTTATGATCAGGATCTTCTCAGACTTATAGATGCATTTACAAGTAATGGACTTTATGTTGGCAGCGTTGTTATTACACAGTTTTCAGAAAATCCATCAGTTCTTAGTTATGAGAAGAAGCTTAAAGCTTTAGGCCTTAAGGTTTTCAGACATTACTCAATACCTGGATATCCTTCAAATATCCCACATATCGTAAGCGATGAGGGATTTGGAAGAAATGATTTTATAGAGACCACCAGACCACTTGTAGTAGTTACAGCACCTGGTCCTGGTTCAGGAAAAATGGCTACATGCCTTTCGCAGCTTTATCATGAAGCTAAGCATGGAGTTAAGGCAGGATATGCTAAGTTTGAGACATTTCCAATTTGGAATATCCCACTTAATCATCCTGTTAATCTTGCGTATGAGGCAGCAACAGCTGACCTTAATGATGTAAATATGATCGATCCATTCCATTTAGAGGCTTATGGAGAGACAACTGTTAATTACAACAGAGACGTTGAAGTTTTCCCTGTTCTTCGCACAATGATGGAGAAGATCCAGGGAGAGTCAATTTATAAATCACCTACAGATATGGGCGTAAATATGGCCGGCTATGGTATCATCGATGATAAGGCCTGCCGTGATGCTGCAAATCAGGAGATCATCAGAAGATATTATGAAGCTCTTGATAATAAGGCAAAGGGAAGCGGAGCAGATGAACCTATTCAGAAGATCGAGCTTCTTATGGAGAAAGCTGGAATTTCAATCGCTGACCGCCCTGTTGTATCAGCAGCAAATATCAAGGCGGAGGAGACCGGAAGACCTGCAGCAGCTATGGAAATGCCAGATGGCTCAATCCTTACAGGTAAGACATCTGAACTTCTTGGTGCTTCAAGTGCGCTTCTTCTCAATGCACTTAAGTATTTTGCAGGAGTTGATGATGCAGCAAAGCTTATTTCTCCAAATGTTATCGAGCCTATCAATAACTTAAAGGTAAGTTATCTTGGAGATCATAATCCACTTATGCACTTGGATGAGCTCCTTATAGCACTTTCAATATCAGCTCTTACAAGTGAGGATGCAAGCAAGGCTTATGCAATGCTTCCAAAACTTGCCGGACTTGAGGTCCATTCATCAGTTCTTCTTTCACATGAGGATATTGGAGTATTTAAAAAGCTTGGATGCCACCTTACATGTGAACCAAAGTATGAGAGAAACAAGTTATACCACAACTAATCTGGAGTTGATATGAGATTTGTGATTCAAAGAGTTACTAAGGCATCATGTACAGTAGAAGGAAATGTTACCGGAAAGATCGATAATGGTTTTCTTGTATTTGTTGGTGTTAGCGACTCGGATACTAAAGATATAGCAGATAAAATGGTCCAGAAAATGACTGGACTTCGTATATTTTCAGATGAGGAAGATAAGATCAACCTAGCATTAAAAGATGTAGGAGGATCCCTTCTCCTCATTTCACAATTTACACTTTACGCCGATTGTAAGAAGGGCAACCGCCCTTCTTTTACTAAGGCCGGAAAACCTGACTTTGCAAATGAAATGTTTGAATATATCATAGCAAAGTCAAGAGAAGTAGTACCAAATGTGCAGACGGGAATATTTGGAGCAGATATGAAGATTGAGCTGCTTAATGACGGCCCATTTACTATCATCCTTGATTCCGACGAAATCTGTACAGTAAAAAAATAGATTGCGTAGATCATAACAAAAACTACGCATCAAAGAATTAAAAACGCATAATGAATTAAATGTCATTAAATGATAAATTGAGGGAGATCATTTAATGATTTAAATTAAAAAACACCGACAATAAACAGGAGTATTATTACATGGGAAAGAGAAAAAACATTACTCTGATAGGTATGCCGGGATGTGGTAAGAGTACACTGGGTGTTATTCTTGCAAAAGCAATTAATTATGACTTCTTGGATTCAGACCTTTTGATCCAGAAGAAAATGGGGATTAAATTACAGGAGATCATTAACCAGTACGGTAATGACAGATTCAGGGAGATAGAAGAGGAAGTAAATGCTTCTATCGACGTTAAGGATACGGTGATAGCTACAGGTGGAAGCGTAGTTTATGGTGAAAAGGCTATGGAACATCTTAAAAGCATCAGTACCGTTATCTATCTTAGACTCTCAGTAAATGAGATCTTAAAAAGAGTTGATAATATGAGGACAAGAGGAATATCCATGAAACCGGGAGAAACTCTTGTGGACCTTTATAATAAAAGAGTGCCACTTTATGAGAAGTATGCAGATATTGTAGTGGATTGCAATGATATGAATACATCTCAGGCGCTTGGTGCCATTTTAGAGGCACTGGGAAATAACTAACAGCAGATAAAAATATTGAAGATCCAACACAGGAAAGAAATATGGAACATTTAGATCAGAGCAGAATAAGAAATTTTTGCATTGTTGCCCATATCGATCACGGTAAATCAACACTTGCAGACAGAATAATTGAAAAAACAGGCGCACTTACTGAAAGAGAAATGCAGGAGCAGGTTCTCGATAATATGGACATTGAGCGTGAGAGAGGAATCACTATCAAATCTCAGGCGGTACGTATCATTTACAAGGCGAAGGATGGGATTGAATACATTTTCAATCTGATAGATACACCGGGACATGTAGACTTTAATTATGAAGTTTCCCGTTCTCTTGCAGCATGTGAAGGGGCAATCCTTATCGTTGATGCAGCTCAGGGAGTTGAGGCTCAGACCATTGCTAATGCTTATCTTGCCATTGATAATGACTTAGAGATCTTTCCGGTTATCAATAAGATCGATCTTCCATCGGCTGATCCGGACAGATGTAAAGAAGAGATTGAAGACGTTATCGGCATAGAAGCTCACGATGCACCGCTTATCTCAGCTAAAATGGGTATGGGCATCGAGGATGTGTTAGAGCAGATCGTTACTAAGATCCCTGCACCATCAGGAGACATCAATGCTCCATTTAAGGCCCTTATCTTCGACAGCCTTTATGATTCCTACAAGGGAGTTATCATATTCTGCCGTGTATTCGATGGAATCATGAAAAAGGGTAAGAGGATTAAGATGTTTGAAACCGGCGTAGAAGCAGAGGTTGTTGAGGTTGGTGTATTTGGAGCTGGACAGTTTATCCCTCAGGAAGAGATTTCAGCCGGAATGGTAGGATATATTACAGCGAGCCTTAAAAATGTTAAAGATACAGAAGTAGGGGATACTGTTACTGACGCTGATAACCCTTGCGAAGAGAGACTTCCTGGATATAAGAAAGCCCGTCCTATGGTTTATTGCGGACTTTATCCTGCTGACGGAGCAAAGTATCCGGAACTTCGTGACGCGTTAGAGAAGCTTCAGTTAAATGATGCCGCTCTTTACTATGAGCCGGAAACTTCGGTTGCTCTTGGTTTTGGTTTCAGAGCCGGTTTCTTGGGACTTCTTCATCTTGAAGTTATCCAGGAGAGACTTGAAAGAGAATATAACCTGGATCTTGTAACTACAGCTCCAGGAGTTGTATATAAAGTTCATAAGACAAATGGTGAAGTTATAGATCTTACAAATCCATCTAATCTTCCTGATCCTTCAGAGATTGAATATATGGAAGAACCTATAGTTTCAGCGGAGATAATGGTAACCAAGGATTATACCGGAGCTATCATGACTCTTTGCCAGGAAAGACGCGGAACTTATATCAGTATGGAATATATTGAATCTAACCGTGTACTCCTTAAATATGAACTTCCTTTAAATGAGATAATCTACGATTTCTTTGATGCACTTAAGTCAAGATCCAGAGGTTATGCATCATTTGACTATGAATTAAAGGGATATCAGCAGTCAAAACTTGTTAAGCTGGATATCCTTATCAATCGTGAAACAGTGGATGCTCTTTCATTTATCGTATTCAGCGATTCTGCATATGAAAGAGGAAGAAAGATGTGCGAGAAGCTTAAAGGTGAGATTCCAAGACATCTTTTCGAGATCCCTATTCAGGCGGCAGTTGGAGGTAAGATCATAGCCCGTGAAACCGTTAAGGCTATGAGAAAAGACGTGCTGGCCAAGTGTTACGGCGGTGATATCAGCCGTAAGAGAAAACTTCTTGAAAAACAGAAGGAAGGTAAGAAGAGAATGAGACAGGTGGGCAATGTTGAGATCCCACAGGAAGCATTTATGTCAGTTCTTAAACTTGATGAGGATAAGTAAAGAATGAAGAAAAACCTTAGTATATATATACATATACCGTTCTGTAAGAGAAAATGCCTCTATTGCGATTTCCTTTCTCAGGACTGTTGCACCTATGCGACGCAGCTTCAGTATGTAGATGCTATCAGAACAGAGATCTCAATGTATAAACAGTTTGCAGACAGATATCTGGTAAAGACCATTTATATTGGTGGCGGAACGCCTACCACCCTGGATGAGTCCCTTATAGAATCAATCCTTTCAACTGTAAGAAGCGTATTCGAAGTGGACAGGTTTGCGGAGATTACTATCGAGGCAAATCCCGGAACAATAAAATATACCGATCTTTTAGCCTTTTATTCCTATGGTATAAATCGTCTTTCCATCGGACTTCAGTCAGCAAATGACGAACTGCTTAAGAAACTGGGCAGGATCCATAATTATGACCAGTTTGTAGCGGGAATTACCTCTGCAAGACGTGCCGGATTTAAAAACATTTCCGTGGATGTTATGAGTGGTCTTCCAGGACAGACTATGAGAGATCTGGCTGATACCCTTACTAAAGTAATGGAATACCGTCCGGAACACATTTCCGTATATGGACTTCAGGTGGAAGAGGGAACACCTCTCAGTAAGGACAGCGTTTTGCTGGCGCAGATTCCGGATGAAGATACTGACAGAAATATGTATGCGGCCACAAAGACCATCCTTGCCACAAATGGCTATGAGAGATATGAATTTTCCAACTACTGCCAGCCGGGTTATGATTCAAGACATAACACAGTATATTGGACCGGCGGAGAATATTTAGGATTTGGAATAGGAGCTGCTTCTTTATTTAAAGGAGAGAGATTTTCCAATATCAGAGATATAAAGAAATATCTTAAATTAATGGAAGAGATCAATAGAGAGATGCCTCAGGCAGGAGACAGATATCAGTTCTTTGAGAAATATCAGAAGATGCTTAGGGCGGATGTAACTACCATGTATATCGATAGAAGGATAGAGGAATTCATGTTCCTGGGCCTTCGTATGATGAGGGGGGTTTCAAGAGAGGAATTCCGCAGCAGGTTTAATAAAGACATAAATGAAGTATATGCACCGGTTATCAATAATTACATTGAACAGGGCTATATGACAGAAGACGGAGACAGGATAATGCTTACAGACGCAGGGATTGATGTAAGTAATTACATCCTCTCGGACTTCATATTAGATGATAGAAGGTAATAATAAGCGGCAGGTCAGTTTATCCTGTCGCTTTTCGTTTGTTAACATAAAAATGGACCATAGCCTCCGGGACTATGGTCCATTTTTATGTTAACCGGGGTTTCACCAAAAATCCATAAAAAATATAAGGTTTATACCTAACAAATGCTTGACATTATAGGGCTTTAAGTTTATATTTAGGTTTAGTGGTTAGCACTCGAGATATTTGAGTGCTAATAAACAAGAAAAGAGGATGGTGATTTAATGGAGCAGATTGAAGATGCTCTTGATGAAAGAAAAGAAAAAATCCTCAAAGCGATCATAGCTAATTATCTTGAAACAGGGGAACCTGTTGGCTCAAGAACAATCTCTAAGATGTCAGATTTAAGTCTTAGTTCAGCCACCATAAGAAATGAGATGTCTGATCTGGAAGACCTGGGTTACATAGTTCAGCCCCATACATCAGCCGGAAGAATTCCGACAGATAAAGGCTACAGATTCTATGTAGACACAGTAATGGCAGAAAAGAGCCTTTCTGAAGAAAAGCAGGGAGCGTTGCTTACCCGAGTGGATAAGCTGGAATCACTCCTTATGCAGGTCGCAAAAGTTCTTGCTTACAATACAAAATATGCAACCATGGTAACTACACCTCAGATGGCAAATGCAACCGTGAAATTCATTCAGCTTTCCCAGGTGGATGAAAATAACCTTGTAGCCGTTATAGTAGTTGGCGAAAGTGTTGCTAAGAATCAGATGATTCATGTATCAAGACGTTTATCTAATGAAGAAGTACTTAAGTTCAACCTGTTGCTGAATACGTTTTTACAGGGTGCATCTTTAAGCGATATCAATATCGAACTGATGCAGGAAATGAAAAAGCAGGCTGGAGAATATGCAGATATACTTGAAAGCATTTTCGAAGGGATAGTTGATACAGTACATCAGGCCGAAAAGCTTCAGATCTATACAAGCGGTACTTCAAATCTTCTTAAGTACAGTGAACTGGAAGATATGAATAAAGCAACTGCGCTTCTTGAAGCGTTTGAAGATAAAAAAGGCCTTGAATCACTTGCGGATGAAACATTAAGATGCAAAGATGAAGATGGCAATATACAGGTCTACATTGGTGATGAAGCACCTGTAAAAGATATGAAGGACTACTCAGTAGTTACTTCAACATATAAGCTTCCTGAGGGAGCAAAAGGTACCATCGGTATTATCGGACCTAAACGTATGGATTATAAAAAAGTTGTTTCAACTTTGAAAAATCTTACGGATGAACTCGATACCATTTTTAAAAATCATGAAGATAAGAGGGGTGACGATTGATGGCAGAGCAGAGCAAAGCTGAAACACAGATGGACGCTGAAGAGGCAAAAACAGTTCCAGCCAGCGCAGATGCAGGAAGCGGTATGCCTGAAGAGGCAACTGAGATAACAGTCGAAAATGAAGCAGAAGAAGGAACACAAGTATTTGTCGATGAGGTTGAAGAGGTAAAGCCGGAAGAGGCTGAAGAGAAACGACCAAAGACGATTCCAAAGAAAGACAGACGCGGAAGCAAGGCTGTTATGAAAGAGCTTGAGGCAATGAGAGAACTTGCTGAAGGCAATAGAGAGAAGTACACAAGACTTCTCGCAGAGTTTGATAACATGAGAGCTCGTAATGATAAAGAGAACAAGAAGATGTTCGACTATGGCGCGATGGATGCTTTAGAGAAGCTTCTTCCTGTTGTAGATAACTTTGAGCGAGCACTTGCAAATGTTACAGAAGAAGAAAAAACAGGATTTGAGCAGGGTATTGAAATGATCTACAAACAGCTCATTGAATACATGAAGAGCCTTGGCGTTGAAGCAATGAATGCTGCAGGCCAGGAATTCAATCCTGATTTCCATAATGCAGTAATCCATGTAGAGGATGAAAACTACGGCGAGAACATCATCGTAGAAGAAATGCAGAAGGGATATATGTATAAGGACGCTGTTCTTAGACATGCAATGGTTAAAGTTGCAAACTAAACCCAAAAAGACATTAATTTTGTAAATCATTAGGAGGATATAAAAAATGGGTAAAATCATTGGTATTGACTTAGGTACTACAAACTCATGTGTAGCTGTAATGGAAGGTGGTAAGCCTGTAGTAATCACAAACGCAGAAGGATCAAGAACAACTCCTTCTATCGTAGGTTTCCTTAAATCAGGTGAAAGAGTTGTCGGTGAGCCTGCAAAACGTCAGGCAGTTACAAATGCTGACAAGACAATCTCATCTATTAAGAGACATATGGGTACAGATTATAGAGTAAAGATTGACGATAAAGAGTATTCACCAGAAGAAATCTCAGCTATGACACTTCAGAAGTTAAAGGGTGATGCTGAAGCTTACCTTGGTGAGAAAGTTACAGAAGCTGTTATCACAGTTCCTGCTTACTTCACAGATGCTCAGAGACAGGCAACTAAGAATGCTGGTAAGATCGCAGGTCTTGATGTAAAGCGTATCATCAACGAGCCTACAGCAGCAGCTCTTTCATATGGTCTTGATAATGAAAAAGAACAGAAGATCATGGTTTATGACTTAGGTGGTGGTACATTCGATGTATCTATCATTGAAATCGGTGACGGTGTTATCGAAGTACTTGCAACAGCAGGTAACAACAAACTCGGTGGTGATGACTTCGATGATGCAGTAGCTAAATACATGCTTGAAGAGTTCCAGAAGAAGGAAGGCGTTGACCTTTCATCAGATAGAATGGCTATGCAGAGAATTAAGGAAGCAGCTGAAAAGGCTAAGAAGGAACTCTCAGCTCAGACAGTTACAAATATCAACCTTCCATTCATCACTGCAACAGCTGATGGACCAAAGCACTTCGATATGGATCTTACAAGAGCTAAGTTCGATGAACTTACAGCTGATCTTGTACAGCAGACAAGAGTTCCTGTTCAGACAGCACTTGATGATGCCGGACTCACACCTGCAGACCTTGATAAGGTTCTCCTTGTTGGTGGTTCAACACGTATCATCGCAGTTCAGGAAGCAGTTAAGCAGATCCTTGGTAAAGAGCCATTCAAGGGAATCAACCCTGATGAATGCGTAGCTATCGGTGCTTGTATCCAGGGTGGTAAGCTTGCTGGTGACGCAGGTGCAGGTGATATCCTTCTCCTCGACGTTACACCACTTACACTTTCAATTGAAACAATGGGTGGTATCGCTACTCACCTTATTGAGAGAAATACAACAATTCCTACAAAGAAGTCACAGATCTTCTCAACAGCACAGGATAACCAGGATGCCGTTGATATCAACATCGTTCAGGGTGAAAGAGAATTTGCAAAGGACAACAAGTCACTTGGTAGATTCAGACTTGACGGTATCGCTCCTGCAAGAAGAGGTGTTCCACAGATCGAAGTTACATTTGATATCGATGCAAATGGTATCGTAAATGTATCTGCTAAGGATCTTGGTACAGGTCGTGAGCAGCACATCACAATCACATCTGGTACATCAATGTCAGATGAAGAAATCGAGAAGGCAGTTAAGGACGCTGCAGCTTATGAAGAAGCTGATAAGAAGCGTAAGGAAGGCGTTGAAGTTCGTAATGATGCTGATGCTATCGTATTCCAGACAGAGAAGGCATTAAACGAAGTTGGCGATAAGCTTCCAGAAGCAGATAAGAAGCAGGTTGAAGATGATCTTAAGGCACTTAAGGACATCATCGCTGATACAGATATTGATAACCTTTCAGATTATGATGTTGAAAAGCTTAAGGCTGGCCGTGAGACACTTATGAAGTCAGCACAGAACCTCTTTGCTAAGCTTTACGAGCAGAATGGTCCTGGAGCAAATGCTGGAACAGGTACAGGAACACCTGATTTCGGTAATGATGATGATAATGTTGTTGATGGAGATTTCAAGGAAGTTTAATCTTCACGAGGTAATGAAAGATGGCAGAAGAAAAGAGAGATTGTTATGAGGTCCTTGGTGTTTCAAGAAATGCTACGGACAATGATCTGAAAAAAGCATACAGAGTTCTCGCTAAGAAGTACCATCCTGATGCAAACCCTGGAGATACAGTAGCAGAAGAAAAGTTTAAGGAAGCTACAGAAGCTTATACAATTCTTTCAGATAAAGAAAAAAGAGCAAAATATGATCAGTTCGGCTGGGCAGCATTTGATCCTGCTGCCGGCGGCGGCGGATCAGGATTCGAAGGCGGATTCGATTTTGCTGATATGGGAGATATCTTTGGTGATATCTTCGGTGATATGTTTGGTGGCGGATCTAGAGCACGTCAGTCAAATGGACCTGTAAAGGGTGCGGACATCCGTACAACTGTAAGAGTAACATTTGAAGAGGCTGTATTCGGAACTCAGACTGAGATCGAAATGCCACTTAAGGATGAATGTCCTATCTGTAAGGGAACAGGCGCACAGCCTGGTCACCCTGCTGAGACATGTCCAAAATGTGCCGGTAAGGGACAGGTTGTATTTACACAGCAGTCACTTTTTGGTATGGCAAGAACAGTTCAGACTTGTCCTGATTGTCAGGGTTCAGGTAAGATCATCAGATATAAATGTTCTAACTGTGCCGGTTCAGGTTATGTTAAATCAAAGAAGAAGATCCAGATCAAGGTTCCAGCTGGTATCGATAATGGCCAGAGTATCCGTCTTCGTGAGATGGGTGAGCCGGGTATCAACGGTGGTGAAAGAGGAGACCTTCTTGTTACTATCCTTGTGGATAAGCATCCTGTATTCCAGAGACAGGAATATGATATCTACACAACAGAGCCTGTAACATTTACTCAGGCTGCTCTTGGTGGAAAGATCACAATCCAGACTATCGATGGACCAATGCTTCAGGAGATCAAGCCTGGTACACAGACAAATACAAAGATCAAGCTTAAAGGTAAGGGTGTTCCAACACTTCGTAACAAGAATGTGCGTGGTGACCAGTATGTAACTCTCGTAGTTCAGGTTCCAGACAATCTTACTGATGAGCAGAAGTCAATCCTTAATCAGTATGAAGCTGCAAGCACTGTAAATACACGTGCCACAACAGATTCAGCTGGCGGATTCAGCTTTGGTGATCATAAGAAGAAAAAAGGTTTTAGAAGATAATCGTAAAACTTACATATCAGAATTTATATAGTAGATTTTGCATATTAGAATTTAATGGCGTGTCGATAGACACGCCATTTCTTATGTGTTATATTATAAATGGTTTGTTATGCTTATTTGCAGAATGATTTTTTTAAACTTTATTATTGGAGACGGGTTTTATGAAGAAAAGTTTTGTTAAGAAGGTTGAAAAAAAGGTGGGGTTAAAGGCCTTAAAGACAAAGATCAAAACAATTAATCTTTTGTTTGTGTTCCTTGTGCTTGCGGCAATACTGGCGGTTTATCTTAACCATACAGGATATATGCTTTCTTATGGACTTGTAGTTGCAGCTATATCACTTTTTGTTCTGGCTCTATTCCTTTCCTACAGGATAAAGCTTCAGGTTCAGCTGGCAGGCATACATTTAGATTATCGTGATCTTATTGTAAAACCAGTGGCTGAATACATGTTTAACGCTGGAACATTTTCAAAGAAGGGTAGTGCAACAGAAAGAGAAATCCTTAATACCAAGCTTTTCTCTGATACCATCAATTTCAGATACAGCTCAATAAATGAAGTTAAGGGAGAATGCGAAGGGGTTAGATTCTTCTCAACTGATATTTATAAGCAGGATTACAAGGCACATCTTAATATGTACGGCAGACTTTTCCAGTTTGATATTCCAACGGAAAACATCAACCCTGTTGTATTTACTACAAAGAATGCGCCGCTTATTGAATATACAGATACTCCGATGAAGAGAATGGATTCAGTAAGTCCGATCGTTAATTCAGTATGCCAGATGTATACCTTTGATGAAAATGATGCAAGGGAGCTGGTTAGTGACAAGCACATTGCCGGAGCAATAAAGAAGCTTATGGACATGAGACCTGGAATGATCACAGCCTGCAGCTTTTATAATAAAAAGATAAATGTATTCTATTCAACAGAAGGATATACATTTGAAGAAGATCTTAATAAGAAACATGATGTTCCTGCAGAATTAAAGAAGAGCAAGGAATCATTTATGATGATAAACAGACTTCTTGATACATTTAAGAGAAGTTAATTTATAAATTAGGAAGTAAGAAAAAGTGATTTGGAAGAAAATAACTATCGAAACAAGTACAGAAGCTGAAGACCTTATTTCCATGTTCCTTGATGAATGTGGAGTGGAAGGGGTAATGATAGAGGATAATGTGCCTCTTACAGACGAAGAATTAAAGGAAATGTTCGTTGATGTGCCTCTTCAGAAGGAAGATGACGGAGTGGCTAAGATCAGCTGCTTTATCCCACCGGATAGAGACGTAAATGAGTTGATCACTTCCATAAAAGAAGAGCTTAACAGACTCGAAGAATTCCTGCCTGTAGGAAGCAAACTGGTGGGAATCTCTGACACATCAGATGACTCTGAGTGGCAGAACAACTGGAAGCAGTATTATAAGCCAATAAGACTTAATGACGATATTGTTATTGTTCCTGCCTGGGAAGATTATAAAGACATTAAAGAAAATGATATCATCGTTAAAATTGAGTCAGTTATGGCTTTCGGTACAGGTTCACATGAAACCACAAAGCTTTGTATCGACAGACTTAAAGCTTATATGAAACCTGGCAGTTCAGTATTTGATGTAGGATGCGGAAGTGGAATCCTTTCAATTGTTGCATCTAAGCTGGGAGCTGGATATGTACACGGGTTAGATATTGACCCTCAGGCTATCATTTCCAGTGAAGAGAATGCTAAAGCCAATGACCTTGGTAAAGACGCCATTGAATTCTCCTGTGGAAACCTTCTGGCAGGAAATGTTATCGGCGAAAATGCTATTAAGGCTGAAAAGGCCAGTCTTGGTTCAGGAATCGCAGCAAAGTCTCCTGCTGAGATGGTGGATATTGAGCTGGGTGAAAAGGATTCAGTACCTGCAAGAGAGTACGATATCGTAGTGGCAAATATCCTGGCGGACGTAATTATCCCAATGTCCGGGGTTATTAAGCCATATTTAAAGGATGATGGAATATTTATCACATCAGGTATCTCTGATACAAGAGAAGAAGATGTGGTTAATGCAATGATAGAAAATGACTTAGAGATCATGGATATCCTCAGAATGAATGAGTGGGTATC
>JAFOIV010000032.1 GCA_017420535.1 Eubacterium sp.
TCTTATAAAAACTTTCCTGCATAGAAAAAACCTCCGCTGAATAATAACTTATTACTTATTATTCAGCAAAAGGTTTCTTTCATCAAAGGTTAATGGCATAACCTAAACTATATTTTTAATACCTTCACATATACGTCTTGCTACCATAGGATTATTCATGGTATAAAGATGGATTCCCGGAATATCACTTACTAAAAGGTCTATTATCTGGCTTAAAGCATAGGACATTCCCGCATCAAAAAGTGCCTCCTTATTATCCTCGTATCTATCTATTATCTTCTGAAATCTCTCCGGAAATGCAGCCCGGCACAGGCTTACCATTCTTTTAATCTGTGCAGCATTTATGACCGGCATCACCCCTGGGATTATTGGCACATCAATATCTGCGATCTTACAATCCTCACAGAAATTAAAGAAATTGTTATTATCAAAGAAAAGCTGTGAAAGAAGAACTTTTGCTCCTGCATCAACTTTCTTTTTAAGGTTCTTTAACTCATCTACTTTATTTATTGATTCGGGATGGCACTCAGGATAGCAGGCCCCAAACAGGCCAAAATCATATTCTTTATCGAGGTATTCAATCAGATCCGTAGAATGCTTAAAATCATTTTTCTCTACTACCTTGGGATTTCTGTCCCCCCTTAAAGCAAGGATATTATCAATCCCCTCCGCCTTCATTTCCCTGGCAAAGCTGTCTATCTCATTCTTATCATAATGAAGGCAGGTAAGATGTACCACTGGTTCGATCTTATATTTCGTCTTTATCTTATTGGCAAGGGCTATCGTCCTGTTTTTATTGGCACTTCCCCCTGCTCCAAATGTTACGCTGATAAAATCCGGTTTTAATTCTGATAAAACCTCCAGAGTTTCATCAATATTATCTAACTCCGCATCCTTTTTGGGCGGAAAAATCTCAAATGATAAGGTTTTATCTTTTTTATCGTATATATTAGTTAATTTCATATCTAATCCTCATTATTTTTTCAGATTCCCCTGCCAAAAAGAACACTCATTATTTTACGCCTTATCTCTAAGTATTTTTGCTGCCCGAACCATATTGATAAGGCTCGCCTTGGTTTCCTTATCTCCTCTTGTTTTAAGGCCGCAGTCAGGGTTAACCCATAATTTTTTATCTTCTATTTTTTCTCTCATTTTGCTAAGAGCATTTACTATTTCTTCAACTGAAGGAACTCTCGGACTGTGGATATCATAAACACCAGGTCCAACTTCTGTCTTAAAATGATTCTCCTTTAAAGAATCCAGAATAAGAAGGTCTGAACGTGATGCTTCAAATGTAATAACATCCGCATCCATAGCATCGATTGCTGGAATTATATCAGTAAATTCGCTGTAACACATATGTGTATGGATCTGTGTTTCTGGCTTTACTTTAGCATGAACAAGTCTAAAGGCAGGTATAGCAAAATCCAGATATTCCTTATTCCAGTCTGATCTTCTGATTGGGAGTTTTTCTCTTAAAGCCGCTTCATCGATCTGAATTATATTTATGCCATTTGCTTCAAGATCAAGCACTTCATCTCTTATAGCAAGAGCCAGCTGCAGGATACTTTCCTTAATAGAAATATCTTCTCTAGGGAAAGACCAGTTAAGGATAGTAACAGGGCCTGTAAGCATTCCCTTTACTTCCTTTTTGGTACATGATGCAGCATATTTAGACCACTGAACAGTTATAGCTTCTTTTCTTGAAACATCTCCCCAGATAACAGGCGGCTTTACACATCTGGTTCCATAAGACTGAACCCAGGCCTTTTCAGTAAATACATATCCATCCAGATGTTCCCCAAAATATTCCACCATGTCATTTCTTTCGAACTCGCCATGAACAAGCACATCAAGACCAATCTCTTCCTGAAGATCAATGCATTCTTTAATTTTTTTCTGATTAAAAGCTATATATTCATCCTTAGTGATAAGACCCTTTCTAAAGTCATTTCTGTTCTTTCTTACATCGGCAGTCTGTGGGAAAGAGCCGATAGTTGTTGTAGGAAAAAGAGGGAGATTAAAACGTTCTTTTTGAATTTTTTCTCTCTCATTAAACTCTGGAAGTCTTACATAATCTTCCTCTTTAATAGCATTAACCCTGTCTATTACCTGCTGATTCTTACTATTAACCCTTCCCTTAAACAGTTCCTGATTCTTTTCAAGCAAAGCTTCCCTATCTTCTCCTTTAATGATAAGAGAAAGCTCTTTAAGTTCTGTCAGCTTTTCCTCAGCATAAGAAAAATGTTTCTTATATTCATCTCCTAATTTTGTCTCGCTATCTAAGGTATAAGGCACATGGAGCAGTGAGCAGGATGTATTTAAAACTATATTTTCTTCTGCTACGTATTTTTTTAATTCATCAATTATTTCAACTGTCTTCTTATACTCATTTCGCCAGATATTCTTACCCTTAACAAGACCAGCAAATAAAAGCTTATCCTCAGCAAATCCATTTTCCTTAATTAAATCAAGAGTTTTTCTTCCTTCAAGGAAATCAAGACCTATACCATCAAAATTTAATCCGATAAGCTCTCTATAAATGTCTCTTACATCCCCAAAATATGTCTGCAGGAGGACTTTCACATTGCCCTTATTAGAAAGAATGTAATTATAGATTTCTTTAAAAAGATCTATCTCATCAGAACTTAAATCCCTTACAAGGTAAGGTTCATCGAACTGAATCCATTTGGCTCCCTCTTTTACAAGCTCCAAAATAAGTTTTACATATTCCTTCGAGAGAACATTTGCAAAATCCTTTGCTGTCTTTTCTCCCACAAATCTCGCAAGACTAAGGAAAGTAAATGGTCCGATGATGCTGACTTTAGTTAAAGCACCGTAATCTCTAGCCTCTATAAATTCCTGGATCGGCTTGTTTCCTGCAAGCCTTATGTCAGCATCATCTTCAATCTCGGGTACAAGATAATGGTAGTTGGTATTGAACCATTTTTTCATAGCAAATGCCTTAACATTTCCTTTTTCCCCCTGATAGCCTCTTGCCATAGCATAATATGTACCCATTTCGCTAAGTCCTAAATCTTTATATCTCTTTGGGATAATATTAAAAAGCACTGCTGTATCAAGCATATTGTCATAATATGAAAAATCATTAGATGAGATAAAATCTATCCCTGCTTCTTTTTGTTTTTCCCAGCCATAACAACGTATTTCTTTTGCTGTCTTTACTAATTCCTCTTCACTTAATTCATTTTTAAAATATTTTTCTGTCGCAAATTTTAATTCTCTGTCTTTACCAATTCTTGGAAAACCAATAACCGCTGTTCTCATAAATACTGACCCCTATTCGTTATCTTTCTTTTTTTGCAATTACTTCAATTAACTGATATTTTTTTCCATCTTTTTTGTAATTCCGGATCACTAGTTGGATAGATGAAAGTATATCTTCTGCCATACTTTCCGTAAAATATAAAAAAAACCTATTTTACGATAGATTTTATCTATGGTAAAATATTATATATAGCTATCATCTATAATTCGTTATAGGGAGAAATTATTATGACTTTTAAACAGTTAAAATATGTAACCGAAGTTGCAGACACAGGAAATATAACCGAGGCCGCTAAACGTCTGTTTATCGCCCAGCCAAGCCTTACAGCATCTATACAGGAATTAGAAAAAGAGTATGGCATTACCATCTTTAAAAGAAATAAAAAAGGAATAGAAATAACTCCTGAAGGAGAGGAATTCTTAGGATATGCAAGACAGGTCTTAGAACAGACCAGTCTGATAGAAGAAAGATATAATGGAACAAATAAAGGAAAGCTGAGATTCTGTGTTTCCTCCCAGCATTACTCTTTTGTGGTAGAAGCATTTGTAAACTTATTAAAAGAATGCGACAGCGAAAAATATGAATTCCACATGAGAGAAGCTATGACCTACGAGATAATCGAAGACGTCACACATTTAAAAAGTGAGATTGGAATTTTATATATCAATAAATTCAATGAGACTGTGATCAATAAGACTTTAAAAGATAATGGCCTCATATTTACACCCCTTTTTAAAGCCAGGCCTCATGTTTTTATAGGTAAAAAATCCGCTTTAGCAAAGAAAAAAGTAATAACATTAGAAGATCTAAAACCTTATCCAAGGCTTTCATATGAGCAGGGCAGCCACAATTCCTTCTACTTTTCAGAAGAGATCTTAAGCACCATGGATGTAGATAAAGAACTCGTCGTCCGGGACCGTGCCACCCTCTTTAACCTTCTCATTGGAATGAACGGATATACCATCTGCTCCGGTGTAATAAGTGAAGAATTAAATGGACCTAACATTGTAGCCCGCCCGCTGAAAGTGGATGATTATATGGAAATTGGATATATACTGCCATATGCGATACATCCATCGAATCTAACAAGAAGGTATATAGAGATACTAAAGGAACTGGTAAAATAAATAGACGGCAAACGGACGCCCCGATAGTATTGATGCTCAAGTAATCGCGCCAGCGGTAAAATAAGCCCTTTGGCACGATTCTTTCGCATCTTACATACTATCGGGGCTGTTTGTGTCTACTTTATGACACTATCCTTCCATCGTCTATGTAACTACATAAACATCAACATGAACATAGGCATATAGATAATCTTGTCCGCCTTCCCTATATTAACCGATGCCATTTTATATCCAATCTCTAGTTTAGGATTTTGTTCCATGATATTACGCAGAGAATTAGCTTGTTTTCTGCCTGCTTTAATTTCAACAGGAATAATCTTATCAGCTTTTTGTATCACGAATTCTATTTCGCTTGTATTCTTTTCATGCTTATAGAAGAATATTTTCTCGTATCCGCGCTTATAAAGCATATCTGCTGCCAGAGCTTCATATAATCCCCCCTTTGCAGTCCCTAATATTAAATTAGAAGACTTATCCTCGATATTCTTGTCATCTAACAATGCTTTTTTTAAGCTCTCATCAAACATTCCGATAAACATACCAATATCTGTAGTGTATAATCTGAAATTAAATTTATCAGCGAATGCCTCTAGTGGATAATCAAATCTCTTTAACCCATTTACTTGAATACTTAACAACTGATTATTTAACCAAGCGATACTTGATCCAAACTTTGATGCCGTAGCTTTGGGCTCAACATGTGAATACTGAAATTTATGATTTTCTTTCGTTAGCTGAAACGGCAGAGATTCATAGCACTCCTGCGCCTTTATACGCATATTAGGATCAGCAAAACGCGCTATGTCAGATTTATAATCTCTAATTAATCTTCTCTGAATAATATCTGCCTCATGAATATCTTTTGTCTCTATATAAGTGTTCACTACTTCTGGCATTCCACCCAAAACCATGTATTTACGCAAATACTTGAACATTGTATCACATAATGCTGCAGGAAGTTTTTCAATATTATCAAAATAGTCCTGTAACTTCGAAATCGCATCCTTATCAACACCTTCAGCCCACAAATATTCCTCAAAGTCTAACGAATACATATTTAAATATTCTACTTTTCCAACTGGATATGAAATATCGCTATTGTAGTTCATACCTAGGGATGAGCCCATTCCTATTACATCATAACGGCCATCCTCTGTCCAAAACTTTAACGATGCAATCGCATTGGGACATTCCTGAATCTCATCCAAAAGTATTAACGTATCACCTTCAACAAATTTTTCTCCAGGTTTTGTTAATGAAATATTAAGTTTCAATGTTTCTACATCCAAATCTCCTGAAAAAACCTCCTTCATCGATGGTTCTTCGAGGAAATTTATCTTCACATATGTGGAATATTCATTTGAAAACATTTTATCAATAACATACGTCTTTCCTATCTGACGTTGTCCCGTTATTATTAAACTCTTATGTTTTTCTTTCTGCTTCCACTCTTTTAAACTATTTAATATCTTTCTTTCGAGCATAAAAATAACCCTCCTTAATCCTATAATATAGAATCAAGGAGAGCTTGTAAATATTTTTCTATAGGTTTTTATTATTATATTGATATTTTTCTATAGAAAAATATTGTTTTGTAAATATTTTTCTATAGATTTTGCCCTCGTTAAAACTCCCCTGTTTCAAAATCCAGTCCGTCGAATCTTACCTTCATATATCCTTTTATTATCTCACAGCATTTTTCAAATCCCAGCTTTGAAGACTCAAGGCAAAGATCATAATTATGGGCATCATCCCACTTCTCTCCTGTGTAATAATAAAAGTACTCTGAACGTCTCTTATTCTCTTTTTCCACGTACTTTTCCAATTCCTTATCGGACATGGAAAGTCTGAGACGCGCCTGTTTTAAGAGGAAATCATCCGGCGCATGGACAAATACACGGACCACATTGCTTCTGTCCTTTAGGGCGTGGCAGGCTCCATGGCCTACAACAACGCATGATTCCCTTTCTGAAAGGTCTCTTATAACCTTTGCCTGGCAGGCAAAGAGATTCTCAGGTGATGTATAATCCTTGTCATTTGGTGAAAGGACCTTTCCATCATAAATGTCATGTCCCAGAGAAAAAATCGGCGTTCCTTTAAATTCTGATAAAGCTTTATTAAATAAAGCTTCATTTATACCTGAATCCTCCGCTGCCAATTTAACTAATTCTTTATCATAATAGTGAATTCCCAGCTCTTTAGCTATCATTTCACCGATAGTTCTACCACCAGAACCATACTCTCTATTAATTGCTATAGTAATCTTCTGATTCATGTATAGCCCCCCTATTCTAATTTGTATGAATAAAACGGATAAATATACTTATCCAAACTAACCTCAGGCTTTGAAAGATAATAATCAAAACATTTTCTAACGCTGCGCGTTCTTTTAACTGTATCATCATCTATTTTTTTTATCGCTTTGCTGATTAGTCGCTCATCACTTACTGCATTTTCAAAAATTTGATACTTGGTTTGAACCCCATGACTAAAAAAACCATCTTGATTAATTTTAAACAGCATAGACGCTATTCCATGCTCCCCACTCAATATATATGTTTTTTCATCATCGTTCTCCAATTTCTGAATACCCCTTTGATGAATAACAGTATCCCCAATCGATAATTTTGTATGAATATAATCAGAAAGTAGTTCAACACACAACTTTTTTTTAGTTTCTTCATTTAATATTTTTGTAATATTATATTCAACTAAATCCCTATATGCAACTGCAAAGTTCATAAGACATTTTATGTCATTATAATACTTAATTGCTATTTCTGAATCTTTAGGTATATGAAATTTTCCTTGTATTATTTCTTCTTTTGAAGACCATCTGTTTATAAATGCCTCTTTCGCAAGTAATGGATAATAATAATCCATATATCTAGTTGCCAAATCAAAACTGCCACAATGGATAAAAAAATATATACACTCTTCTTCTTCTTCTGCATATGATATTTCAAAAAAATGGCCTTGATAATTATTAAATTTTTTTAAAAGATTTTTATCCGGATAAATTTTACTGTTAAAAATATGACCTTTACTAATCTTGTAGTAACCATGGTTTTCATATGCTTTTTCTCGTTTATTATCAAACAAAGAAGCAGTACAATTATGTCCTTCATATAACATTTTATTCAATACAACCTGATTGGGTATTAAATTCACATCCATTTTTCCATGCAAAAAATCATCAATCCTGTTTATTATATTTTTATTTTTTAACAAAGTTTTAGCACTTATTCCATTACATTTAACAAGTCTAAATCCACATCCTACATCTGGCAATGCACATGGATAAATATCATTTTTTGTCTCAATCACTACTCCAGAAGAAATTGTATTTTTTCTTTTCTGTATATAATCCAAGAAAACGCTTACTTTACTCCCATTCTCTGAAATCCCTGTAAACTCTTGTGTGCAACTTTTATTAACCGCTCTTATAACCTCTTCCGGTGCATCATATTCTATCATTTATCAATCTCCATCTTATAAAAAGCATTTAATATTCTATTAATCTCTAATCTATTACACCGACTACAATTCCATACATTAGTCAAATAATCATATTTTTTTTGTATTACCTCTTCAATACATTCATTTTTTATATTTCCATACATATACTGTGTACCATAATCCATTGCATGACAACAAGGATAAATATCACCTTTTGCACTAATTACTATATGCGTATGAGTGGCGAAGTTTTTTTCAGGTACTGTTTTTATTTTTGGAAAACATATTGGTATACCATTTACCACCCTATCTTCCTCACATACAAAATTTTTTTCGCCTCTCAATGGTTTGACCACGATTCTAGAAACAGCCTCTGCATCATAAAACATTTGTGCTAATTCTGTATATCCGTTTTTATTAATTGGATGTAACAAATAAGATATTTCTATTTTCTTTCCACTTATTTTATGGTACTGTTCAATGTTTTCAACGATTTCATGTAAACTAATTCTATTTTTTGAACGATGTAATTTGACATACTGATCTTCTGTGCCTGCGTCAACACTAACTCTTAATTCATCCAAATAAAGATAAGCACCACTATCAATTAATCTTGTTAAATTTTCGCCATTAGTGCTAATAGAAGGATAAATATCTAGCTTGTACAACAATTCAAAATATGTTTGAAATTTCACCCCCTCATATTCATATTCATCAAATAATTCATTACTTACTAAGGGATCCCCACCACCCGTTAAAAAAATTTGTTTAGTCTGTTTATTTTTATATAATTCTATAGCAATTCTTAAAAGCTGATTATGTGTTAGTTTTTCCCCTTCCCTACGAATGTCTCTCATAATGCACCAAATACAATCTTGATTACAATCATTAGTAGGATGTAGCTCCACCGAAAAAGGCATCACTTTCTTATTAGATATCACTTTTTTTAGATAATCATATCTTTCTATATTCATAATTTATACAACCTATCTATTAATGCTGAAGGATACATTGTTTTAAGCGCTTTCTGCGCTCGCGAAGAAAGTACACATTGTTTATCCTTAAAAGCTACACAAGTCATAATATCATTTACTTTACTTTCAATAATTGTCTTATCTTTCCCCTTACTTTTATGTTTATTTCTAATATCATTTGATATGGTTTTTTTTGAAAAATCTACCTCTACATATTGCCCTTGAAATTTTTCAAATAAATCTTCATTGAAACCTGCCCAATATGGAAGTTGATATTCTCTTGCCAAGATGGAAGAGTGTGAAAGCAATGAATTTTCCGTACTTAAAATTCCTCTACAATTAATCGCTCTATCTATATCCTTAGGCAAAAAAAATGGGGAATAAATTATACAATTCTCATCATCTTTATATTCTTTCAAACTTATTAATCTACCTCTGGCTACACCAGGAACAATTGTTGTACCATTATCATTATTGTCCATCTTCGTAACAAACAACTTTGAATTTATTTTTTTTGTAATTGGACGTCTTTGAACAACAACTAATTCTCCATTTTGTGTGTATACCCATTCAATATCAGAATCACCATATAATTCATAGATTTTCTTACTAATTAAAGCAACTTTTTCAGCTACTTTTTCAATCTCATTCCAATATTCAACATCATATGCAAGTCCAACATATATTAGGCTATTTCCTCTTGTAATCACTCTATATTTTTCGCCACATACCTCATAATCATCTGTAGGTTGAATTTTACAATTCCTCGTTATTGGAAATTCAGCAATTCTTTGTTTCGATTTGCTAATAAGTTTAATATCTTTTTTTTCATAATCATATGAATAAACATAAGGTGATATTTTCCCTGATACTAACATTTCACCTAATCCCTTGGCAATTTCTATACGAACATCTATACGTTTATCAGTTGTATAAATAAATGAAACCCCTGAATAAAGTGGAAAAAGTTGAGATTGTATTATCAAGGCCATTTTACCAGCCTCTCCGCTTTTAATACATTTATATATACTATTAATCACGTCTATTCTTGTGGTATTATTATAGACAGATAGATACTTACCAGCTTTAGTTTTTTCATTTGTATCTTCATTTATCGAACTAGATCTAATTATTATCGGATAATTCACAAATTTCTCAAAACAAAAAAAACCTTTTTTATCAAAATAATGAACTATATCTACTATAGAAAAAGTCTTTGCCTGTTTATAAACATCAATAAAACGATTACATTCAGAACATGATAAGTAATACGATTTAGGAATTGGAATTCCTTTTGTTTGCATACTTTTCAACGTAAATGCTTTAGATCCAATTTCATTCACACTCATCATATGATCTTTATTCCCCTCTAATTTCCTTTATTCCAGAATATATGTCCATATTGTTTTTTTCAAAAAAAACCCTAAAATTACGAACCGCTCTGGCCTGTTGATAATGTCTTTCCTCTTCCTCATCAGCACTCATTCGCATTAAAGCCAAATTATTATAAAAGCAAAGATACTCATCGTCTCGACATAAAGTAAGTACCTCTTCAATTATTTTTTGTCGTTGAATAAGGCTATTTTTCTTTGCATAATCATATCTTTCCAATTCTTTTTCATATTTTTCTATATTGCATCTATCAAGCGATACTTTTTTTTCAAGTTTAGTCAGATTTTCATCATCATTCATATCAATTTCAAAATTATTTAAAAATGCATATTTTAAAATATATTTTTCAAACTCTTTCTCATTCTGATTTTTAAGCAAATGATAATATGCTTTCTTTTGTCTGATATGATATGGTTCATAGAAAACAGGCGCACACAAAAATGACATTTCACTAATTGTTTTTTTACTTATCTGAGACATGATTACTACATCAAAACTTAACCATTGAACAATCATATAAGACATAACATCTAAAAGTTGATTTAAATAATTTGAAATATTAATTTTTAAATCTCTTTTGAAAAATAATGCTTCTTCAAAAACATTATTATTTTCTTTTAATTTTTCTAAACCACCATAGATTTTCCCAATATATTTTGAACTATAGTTTATATCTTGAAAACGTTCTTTTATTTGTTTTTCTGTATCAAAATATAACTTTTTATCAACTACTAAAACACCTTCCCTAAAACGAATCCCTAAATCATTTTTATCATTCAAAAAATTTTTTCTTATCCTATTCATTCCCTCTACATACAGGTCTAACTGTAAAATAGATTTTAATCCCAATTCTCCCATAAAATCTATATAGCATTTATTATTCCACACAATAGGCTTTGGCATTATATACCTCCTTCACAAAAGTAATATGATTGGACATTGTTCAAATAGTCCAATCATATTACTACGCCCCTACTTTTCTTCTTTTTCTGTCTCTTCAGTAACAATTACTTCATCTTCCTCTGAAGCAATTTTCTCATTTAATTCTTCAATTATTTCTGAAAAATCAAAAATACGCTGACCTAATCTTGCCATGAACATTTTCCCCCTTCTAAATTTTTATGCGACGGTATAAAGTTTAACGCAAAAAATGCCAAACTCAACACATCATTCGACAATATACACCATTCAAAATACATTTTCAAGTACAACTCATCAAATGCACAAAAAACATTGACATCATCTATTGCCATATATTAGAATTACCCCTGAAGGAAATCATATAAAGGGGGTCACCTATGATTCAGGCACAGAATGTATGTAAAACCTATAAGAAGAATCAAATCAATATTCTAAATAATATTTCATTTTCCATTAAAAAAGGAGAAATCACTGCCATTTTAGGTCATAATGGTTCTGGCAAATCCACTTTGCTTAAGTGTATGATTGGTATATTAAAACCAACTAGCGGTTCTATTACTATCGATGGAATGGACAGTTTTAAGTACCAAAAAAAACTCAGAACTGAAATCGGCGTAATTTTCAATCAAAAACCTTCTTTTATAGTTGATTTGGATGTAATAGATAATCTTCTTTTTTTTAAAGAGATATACGAAATTTCAGATGAAGAATATAAGAATAATTTGGAATTAATTGATTCATTTTTGAATATTAAAGGTTTATACAACAAACCCTATCGCAAATTGAGTTTCGGAGAACGGGTAAAATGTGAGATTGCTTCCGTTCTTCTACACAATCCCAAATATATATTTCTAGATGAGCCCACTATAGGATTAGATTACACTGCAAAAAAAGGATTATATGCACTTTTACAATATCTTAATTCTTCTTTTGACTCAACTATTGTTGTCATTACACATGAAATCGATTATATTCAATCGATTTGCAACCATGTAATCATCTTAAGTAACGGAAAAATAAAATACAATGGTACACCCGATAAAGTTAAAAATGCCATAAAACATAAATACTCCGTAACAATCAAGTATGCTAGTATTATAGATTCATCTAAATATGACGATCTACAAAAATTAGCCGAAAAAAACGAAGATAATACAATGACATTTTTGTGTCATTCCGAAAAAAAGCTCCAAGAATTGCAGCGTATTGTTTTATCCAGTGTGTCGCTGATACAATTTCAGTGTGAAGAACCTACAATCAAGGAGGTTTTTGAAAATGTACTTCAAGAAATCACTTAATGTACTTAAAATATTATTACGTTTTTCTATAAAACGCTTTACCTTATATAAATTTGATTCCATCATGAATATTATAGCTAGCCTGATTTTTCTCATTGGAAGCATTTTTTTCTGGGTCGTGATTACTGATGCAGGATTTTATATATCAGATTGGTCACTCAAAGAAATATTAATTTTCATTGCATTTTCTGAACTTTTTTTCGGAATTGATGAGTACCTTTTCTCTTCTGCATCAGATTTTTGGATGTTGATTTTTTCTGGTAATCTTGACACTCAACTGACCAGGCCTTTTGATCCAAGGAAACGTTTTATTATACTGAATATGAATTTTATAGGTTTACTTACAACTTGCATCAAGTTTGTTGTTATTGTCTCTATATCAAAATATTCTTTTTATATTCCTAATCTTTTAATCGGAATATTCATAGTAATTATTGGATCAATATCGTTTATGTTTTTAAGATTTACTATTAGTTATTTAGGCTTTTGGCTGGAAAAAATGGATGCACTAACAGAAATATGTCATTGTCTTACAAAATTTAATAAATATCCCAATATTATTTTTCCAAGGTTGATTAAATTATGTTTTACAACAATTTTTCCTTTCTATTTTTTTAGTACTTTTCCTGCTGAATTAGTTACTAATAAATTAACAACTAATAATTTGATAATTTTATGTATCGCCATGATTGGCAATTTCTTTCTTTGGATTAATATTAATAAAATTGTTTGGAAGAGAGGTAGGAAACGATATGAAAGCCTCAATGGCTAAAACTTTATTTATCATAAAAACATATAAAAAGACATTTCTTCGCTATCCCTCAAATGTTTTTTTTAAACTTGTAGAATTACCTTTTCAGATGTTTATCTACATATTTTTATGGCATTATATATTTGGCGGGAATTTAAATAATTTTTCATACATGATCTGTTATTACTTAATGACAGGTCTTCTTAGTTTATCTTATCCCTTTATCCACATTGCTGGTAATATAGAAAAAGATATATTTGAAGGTGTAATAGCAAACCATCTGGTTCGCCCTTTTAATTATATACAGCCAATTTTGGGGAAATTCCTTGCATGGATATCTTTATATTCAATTATTTTTGTTCCATCTCTACTTTTCGTTATAGTTTATTATTCTTCAACCGCCACACAAATAATCTGTTTTATTATTCAATGTATTGTTGGTTTATTCGTTGAATTTATGACATGGTATACTATTGGTTTACTCGCACTTTATACCTCAAAAATACGAGGTATTTTAAGAATTGTTGCTGCTATTAGAGTTATTTTATCCGGTTCCTTAATTCCACTTGCATATATGCCTCATAGCATTCATCTGATTGCTGATTTTTTACCTTTTAAGTATTACATTTTTTCACCTGTTAACACCTTACTTACAACAATTTCTATACAATCCTTCTTAATTGAGCTTGTATGTGGAATGTTATGGATCATTTTCTTTATCATAGCTTCGTCCGTAATGTGGAAAAATGCTGTTTCCCGCCTCGAGGCTAATATCTCATAGTTATTACTTATTCACTAGAAAAAGATAGTGTACACAGCCAATATCTAAAATAACGATAGCCCCTAATACACGAGATTATTATATGCCTAGCTCCACAGCGCTTTTTAATCTTATTCGTTCTTATTATTCCTCGTATTATATAGTCATACCCATTCTTTACCTTCTCTATAGGTATAGGGTATGCTGTTGAAGATGCTGTGGATTGGTTTTGACCTCCTACCGCATAGACGGTTTCAAATAGGCTCCAACCACAGCCTCTTTGTCACAATGTTAATCAGTTAGATACCGCATGACGGTTTATGTAGAACGAGGTTACATCGGCAGAGAGCCCTGTGGATCCAATACAGCGTCAAATACTTTTAAGGAGGATCACATGTATGATCTACGTTGGTATCGATGTTGCAAAGGATAAGCATGATTGCTGCATCCTGGGATCAGAAGCCGATAATCTCTATCCGGTATTTACTATCCCGAATAACAAGACAGGCTTTGATGAGTTGTATGAGAAGATTTTCTCAGTGACTGATGATAGGACCGAAATAAAAGTAGGTCTTGAAGCCACCGGTCACTACTCACTCAATCTTCTCGGATCGCTCATTGATAAAGGTCTACCCACCTGTGTTATCAACCCGCTACATACAAATCTTTACAGAAAAGGTCTAAGCCTTAGAAAGACGAAAACGGATAAAGTCGATGCCGGTTCGATTGCTATGATGTTGATGACTGATAAGACTCTCAAGCCCTACTCAGACACATCATATCACAGCGAAGAACTCAAGTCATTAAGCCGTTACCGTTTTGACAAGGTTCAAGAGCGAGCCAAGCTTAAATCGTCTGTGGCTCGGCTTATTAACATCCTGTTTCCAGAACTGGAAAAGCTCGTTCCTAATCTTCATATAGCTTCTGTGTACGCCTTACTTTCTGAGTTTCCCGGTGCTTCTTACATCGCTGAAAGTCACCTTACACATCTCAGAAATGTCCTTGAAACAGCTTCTAAGGGACGCTACGGACGAGATATTGCTGTTACCATAAGAGATGCTGCAAAGGATTCAATCGTTTCTGTTATGCCAGCAAAATCAATGGAGTTGAAGCACACCATCCATCTGATCGAGGTGATGACGGATGAGATTGATGAAATCGAAGCTTCAATCAAATCCATTATGGATATTTGCGACTCTCCGATTATGACAATCCCCGGTATTAGCTACCGTATGGGAGCCATGATTCTTGCTGAGATTGGCGATTTCACCCGTTTCAGCAATGCCGATCAGATACTTGCATTTGCAGGCTTATCTCCATCTACATATCAGTCAGGACAGCTTGATTCAAGCTATTCCCATATGGAAAAACGAGGATCCCGTTATCTGAGGTATGCTTTGTTTAATGCCACTAAGTTCGTATGCAAATGGGATGAAAACTTCGGAGCCTACCTTTCAAAGAAGATAAGCGAAGGCAAGCACTACAATGTTGCTGTCGGTCATGCGACGAAGAAGCTGATACGCACCATCTACCGAATGGAACTCACAGGCGAAGCCTACCGAAAATAAAGATTCTTTAACTTACATCCTTTTCTTAGAGCACCTATTCAGATGCTCTGTTTGTCATGCAGTTTTCAAGGTACTGATTGAGGCTTAAGCCTGCTTCCAGGCTATCTAAAACATCTAATGATGTTTTATTCAAAAATCGCTGTTTTTCTATTGACTTTTAATAGTTAGTCTATATATTCATGTTGTTTTCACACATTCTCGTATATATAACGTATGATACGTTATCCATTCAAACTCACTCTTTAACCCTTCTTCATTTAAATATTGGTTTATTTGCTCTCTTTGTGAAACAATCGAATTGTTTTTAACATAATTCAAATGATAAACGTCATTATTTGCAATAGATCTTAAAACTGTAAGGTAATCTTTAATCGCTTTTTTTATTAGATTATCAAAAGTTATATTATTAGGAATTATGTCTTTACTTGAGTTTAGAAACTTTTCAAATTCTTTTATTTTAAATTTAAAATACTCTCGTGGCACATTATAATATTGAGAAATAAAAGCATCAACATAAATATCATATACTATATTTGATAAATTCGATCCCAAAGCAAAAAAATTTTGTTCATCATAATGTTTTTCAATTGGGTATGGGTATTTTATTGCTCCTTCTTCAGTTAAAAAACGTAAATGTGTGTACTCATGAAAAAAATCATAATCCCTAAACCCCGATTTAAGATTAATCCTAATATAATTCCAATGTGATTGAAAAGAATTATTTTTTTGATTATACGCTATATGTATTTCATAAATCCCCTTCAATTTTTCTCTATATGGTTGTATATATTCATCAATATTTAGCATATTTTTTACAATCCCCCCCCTATTCTCCCAAATAAGCTTTACGTATCCTATCATCTACAAGAAGATCCGATGCCTTTCCTTCCATAGTGATGGCACCTGTTTCAAGAACGTAAGCCCTGTCAGCTATGGCAAGAGCCTTATTTGCATTCTGCTCTACTAAGAGAACCGTAGTTCCTGCCTTTGATACACTTTCTATTATATCAAAAATCTCATTAACAAAGATAGGAGAAAGTCCCATAGATGGCTCATCCATAAGGATCATCTTAGGCTTTGACATAAGGGCGCGGCCCATAGCCAGCATCTGCTGCTCACCACCTGAAAGAGTACCTGCAAACTGATTAAGTCTCTCTTTAAGTCTTGGGAACCTCTCATAGATTTCCTCTAAAGTATCCTTTTTTTCCTTAGAATTTCTTCTTGTATAAGCTCCAAGAAGAAGATTCTGATAAACTGTAAGCTCTGGAAAAACACGACGTCCCTCTGGAACGTGAGCGATTCCTAATTTAACTAATTTATGCGCCGGCACCTTTGTAATGTCCTTACCATCAAATGTTACAGTGCCGCCTTTTTTTTCTACAAGTCCTGTTACCGTATGAAGAGTTGTAGTTTTTCCGGCGCCATTTGCACCGATAAGTGCTACTACTTCTCCCTGATTTACAGTGAAGCTTATTCCTTTAAGAGCAGGGATAACACCATAATTAACTTGCAGATTTTCTACTTTTAATAATTCTGACATATGCCTTACCCTTCCTACTCTCCAAGATATGCTTTAACTACTTCAGGATCTGACAATACATCTTTTGTTTCACCTTCCGCAAGAACACGTCCAAAATTAAGAACTGTAAGTTTCTCGCATATACCTGATACCAGCTTCATATCATGCTCGATAAGAAGGATTGTCATTCCATAATTTTTCCTTATATAACTGATATTCTTCATCAGATCTTCTGTTTCATTTGGATTCATACCGGCTGCCGGCTCATCCAGAAGAAGCAGCTTTGGATTTGTTGCCATAGCTCTTGCAATCTCTAACTTTCTCTGCTTACCATAAGGAAGATTACTTGCTATAGTGTCCGCTTCTTTGTCTAGATCAAATACTGAAAGAAGCTCCATAGCCTTTTCATCCATGGCTTTTTCCGTCTTAAAATATGAAGGCAGACGGAGGATTCCCGCTAAAGTGCTATATTTAAATTGATTGTGAAGACCAATCTTTACATTATCAAGAACTGAAAGCTGTGAAAAAAGTCTTATATTCTGAAATGTTCTTGCTATACCTGAACGATTTATCTCTATTGTACTTTTTCCTGTTATATCATTTCCATCCAGCTTGATAAGCCCTTCTGTAGGCTTATATTCACCTGTAAGAAGGTTAAATACTGTTGTTTTACCGGCACCATTCGGACCAATAAGTCCATATAACTGCCCTTTTTCTATACTAAGATTAAAATCATCTACAGCCCTAAGTCCTCCGAACTGTATCGAAAGATTTGAAACTTCAAGGAGTGCCATATTATTCAACCTCCTTTTCTTTTTTCTTAAACGGATTATGCTTCTCAATAAATGCTCTTGATTTTGGATTCCAGTTGATGATCATCATAGCGATCATAATAACTGCATAGATGAGCATTCTGTAATTTCCGATAAATCTGAGGACTTCAGGAATAAGAGTAAGCACTACAGCTGCAATAATAGATCCTCTTGTAGAGCCGATTCCACCAAGTACCACATAAACAAGGATCATAATTGACATATTATAACCGAATCTTTCAGACTTAGCCTGAAGGATTGTTGAATTATGGGCATATAATGCACCTGCACAACCTGCAATGGCTGCTGAAATTGTAAATGCCAGCATCTTATATTTAGTAACATTTATACCTAAAGATTCAGAAGCAATGCGGTTATCTCTTATAGACATAATGGCACGTCCGCTTCTTGAATTTGTAAGGTTAAGTGTAACTATTACTGCTAAAAGCAGTATGATAAATCCCGCCGTAAATGTAGACGAAACCGGAATTCCTGTAATTCCCTGGGGACCATTTAACAACTTATCCTTTATCTCTGAAGATTTTGAAATATTCAGAGTTATCATGAAGCTTCCGCTCTCTGTATGCCCAATATAAAGAGCGCCTATGATATTTTTAATGATCTCACCAAAAGCTAAAGTTACAATGGCAAGATAGTCACCATGAAGTCTTAAAACCGGAATACCAATGAGGAATCCTAATAAATCCGCAAATACAGCTCCGATGATCACTGCAATGATAAACCTTGGGACTGTTGGAAGTGCATCCGCCATTATTTTTGAAAAATAAGCTGAAGAAAATGCTCCAATGCACATAAATCCTGCATGTCCAAGAGACAGATCTCCTAGAATACCTACTATAAGGTTAAGGGATACGGCCATGGTTGAATAAACACAAAATGGTACCAAAAGTCCACCAATATGATTATTTATAAGACCTGCACCATTACA
>JAFOIV010000001.1 GCA_017420535.1 Eubacterium sp.
AAGTACCGGATAATCCTTATACGGTTATACAGACCACACAAGCAAGCTTAACCAAAAATAATTCAACTGCCTCAGTATCGGGGACAATTAACGCTGCAGCTGGAACGAGTAAGGTGACAATTAAACTTGAATTACAAGTCAAAAGCGGTTCCGTGTATTCAACAGTGAAAACATGGACCAAAACCGCTCAATCAAATTATGCAAAACAAACGGGATCATACAGCATCAACTCTTCAAAAACATATCGTTTAAAAGCAACTTTTACAGCAACAAAGAATGGATCAACGGAGACAGCTACCATATATAAGTATTGATTGCTCCCGGAGTCGGTTTCAAACGACTTAATGAACCACATAAAAAGGAGAATTAAGACACAGAAGCACTGTTAGCATCGGGGTAATTCAGCCAATAGGGAATGCGGACAGCACATAAAACAAGAGGTGATATGAAAGGAAGAAATATAGAATGCGAATTAATCCATTCATTGTGCTTCTTGCTATTATCTTTACGTTATCATGCTTGATACCGGTAAATGCGAGTAATGAAGCCCAAACTGAAAAACATCAACAATTGTTTGCTGATGTAGTCAAAGATAATGGCACTAATGCCGAATTATTAGCAGATAAGTTGTCAATAGAATTCGATAAATGTCCGAAAACCTTTACAGAAGAACTAAACACGCAAGGGAAAGAAACAATTAAGCTTATTGCGGAACTAACAACATATGGGCATTATTTTGAGGATTTTTCTGGATATAAGGAACGAGTTAATGAACTTGCGGATTCGACTGCAAAAACGGAACTCCAGAATAGTATCGATAGTATCCTCGGTGCAAATACACAAGTCGGAAATGCTGAAGACTATTCGGCAACAACAGAATCGTTTGATGTGGAAACAATCAAGCATTTTATCGATGTCAACTTACAAATAGGAGAAGTCAACGAAGAATTCTTCCATACGATTGGATGGGTGTTCCGAACAGATCCGATTTTATTTGCTGGATTAATGGAGGAATATGACAAAGATGAGCAGGAATATCTAGCGAAGGCAGTGGCATACGACTGTGGGAAGAATGATTATTCCGCCTTGACGTTTAGAAGAGATGGGATTCAGAGAACGAGTAACAAGTCATTAGACCTGTTAATCAGGGAACTAGGTAATCCTGAAAATAAGAAGCTAGAAAGTTTCTTCTCAGAAGAAAACGCGGATGGCACATTGAATGGGACAAAGAGTACATATACACCAACAATTGGAGCAATACTGTATGGCTCAAGCCCTATTGAGGTAGGTGCTCCAGTTTCATTGACAGTGAAGTACACAGAAAGTGCCCATACGTCTGTTGCAAGAAGTTACTGGACAGAAATCTATTGCATCCGAAATGGCAATTCTTATCTTTGCTCATCTAAATATGTAACGATTCCAGCGGGAAGCTCAACAGTTACCGGCACCTATACATTAACGTTTACTGATGTTGGCCCAGTTTATACCTTGGTAAAAGTATATTCGACACAGAATGGCACATTGCTGGAATCAAGACAAGGTGCCAACCCAGATTATACTAAAGGGAGATGGAGAATTCAGGTTGCATTACCGACAAATAGGGATTATAAAGGAACGCTGACCCTTTATCGTGCAAATGGAAGTTCTGTGATGAGTTGTCAGTGTCTGGGACGTTCTGCTTACAATTATAATATGTATACACAATTTGGGCATACTCCAACAGGCACTTATACTGGGGTGTTGGGAGGCCCTGATGGTGATACAAATGCGTATGGTGCATATAAGTATGTTGCGATGACAGGGGTTTCCGGAGTCATTATTTCATCTGGCCGATCAGGAATTTGGATTCATGGAGGCAGATATCCGTATTCAAACACTTCCGCAACTTGGTATCCGTTGTCTCCGACATTGGGATGCGTGCGAATTGCACCCACAGATCAGCAAAGTTTGCAAGACAATATTACCTCGCTCACCAGTTCGACAGGATATCATTTTGCTACTGGAAATATTTCTATCTACGAGACGTAATTAGTCCAAGAAAAGAGGTAAAGAGTATGAAAAGAATGACAGCGGTGATAATAACATTCTGCACTTGTATTAGTCTGATGATTTCCTGCTACGGAAATACAATTGAATATAAAGATGTTCGTCCCGGAGATTGGTACTACGACTCCGTGAAATATGTTTCTTATAAAAAATATATGATAGGTACGGACAACAATGTTTTTTCTCCAAACAAAGAAGTAACCCGCGCAGAAGCGGCACAAGTATTGTACGCTATGGCAAAATGTCCGAAGGTCGATACAAGCCGGAGGTTTAAAGATGTTCCAATATTGGCCTGGTATTCGATGGCAGTAACATACGCAGCGGAAAACCAAATAGTAGCAGGATACCCAGATCAAACATTTCGTCCCAATAACACAATAACAAGAGAAGAATTCATCACGATGCTTTTAGCATACGCAAAGTTTGAGGGGAAAGATGTTTCAAAAAAAGGCAATATCACCACGTTCTCTGATGCTAATGACATTAGTCGGTATTCCAGAGATTCAATGCAATGGGCAGTAGGAAACGGGTTAGTTGTTGGAACAGATTCTGGAATCCACCCCAAAATTGAACCAAAAGCTAAGATAACAAGAGCACAACTAGCGAAAATAGTGGACGCGTATCATTTCAACACAAATGATAATAAGTACTTGGACGTAAATGATCCGACTGTTTTTTCAGAATTGATGGATGAAGCAGCATTTTCAGATGGCGCCTATGCTGAAAAGGTAGCGTCCCAATTACACTACTTAAAAGATAAGAATCCAAAGTTATTCGATGATGAATTATCAAAAAAGGATGACAAAACAAAAGATGCAGTAAGAATACTTTTAAAAATGGTGGTTCCTGATGCGTAATAATCAATAGCAAAATGCAAATACTCTATGTCACCCCAAAGGAATGTCTTTTCCTGAAATTGGAATTAGTAATGTAAGATTTCAATTGAATATTCTTGAGGACGAGAACCATTTTTGCGCATTGATAAACCACAAGATTAGTCCGGTTCAATAAATTGACTCATTCCGACAAATTGGAGTGGATTTTTTACTGACGTTAACACAAGTATTCCGATGTGATATAAGCCAATATCTGGTTGCAAAGAGATGTAAGGAAAGACAACATATAAGGCATGAAAGGAGATAAATCACAATGAAAAAAACGATTGTAAGTCTTATGGCAGCGTTTATATTGGTTTTGTCTAGTTTTTCCGCTGCATATGCAAGTTCAATAACGATGGAAGAAATTCCAGAGCGATACACTCCTAACACAACTATAGAATATCAAAAAGATGGATCATGGAAGGTTATAGAAAAACAGGTAACAATAGAAGAGAATGAAAGCGATGAACAAGAGTTGGTTAGTAGCAGAGATCGAACAATTGAAGATCTTATTGTGAAAAGAATAGAAGAAGAATCAGAACAATATCCGCATTATCAAGAAGTGAGAACGCTTCCGGCGCCTGTTGTTGGTATGCGAGTCTATTATGATCCATGGGGCGAGATTAAAACAATAAAAATTCAGAATCATGGGCAGTATGTAGAAGTAGAACCACAATACACAATTGTAAATATCGGGAATCCAAACGAAGAAATAAGAGCAATAACCGCATTGCCTCAAGGAACTCGCAAACCCGCAGGAACATATACATATGGGACGGTAGAACCAAACTCTGTTGGCTATACAACCAACACTATCAAAATTACCACAGGATCTGTTCTTGGCACAGGTGATTTTACTTGTTTTACGGATACTATTGGTGACCACAATAATTATTTGCAATATGGAGACTGCGCAACAAAAGGGAGTTATGACAATCCATGGTATGGAACAGTTATCTATGCAAGAAATATGACAAACAATGTTGGGACTTCTTTCATAAAAAATGATAATGGTGGGCTACCATATGCAGTACTTGATATTTGGAAAACAGGCCTCACAAAATTAGGAGTTACATCTACAAATTATGGCAATATCAAATTTGCGGGTAGATACTATTACACATTCTGATACAAGCCAGCAGTTTAACTAACAAGATGAAGTGTTCAATAGATGCAGGTGAATAACAAGGCAAAGGCTGTCTTTCAAAAAGGCAGTCTTTGCCCTGAATAATCATGAAGCATTGTTACACCAAATAGTAATGTCAGTTCTGACTGATTGCTCGTGCAAATATAAAATGGAATCTTTGACGTGTTTATTGCGTTCGTTAGGAAGGAAGAATCTGGTTTGAGAAAGCTTGTGAGCATAGTATTTATAGGATCGCTTCTTGGAATCTGCCTTTTTTTAATAGTTAATACGTTAAATAAAAGGTCAGATAGAGAGATCAAGGATGATAACAATAAACCATATATCACGATTACTGAAACCGTCAGCTCGGAAGGAAATAATCCCGAAACAAAGAGTAATTGTTACGAATACGATATTGACAAAAAAACACTTGTAAAGAGGGGAGAGGTTCCGTATACCGCAGGGTATCCGCTCACTTTATACTCAAGATCGGATAAAAGCATTCTCTATATTGCATACAGCGGTATGGGAGATCAAGTATTCAGAAAAAGGGGGAGGAACACGTCCCAAATCACAAAGGACTTTTGTGCTTTTAATCATATGTTCATCTGCAATGGGCAAGTGTTTATGGCAGCGAAGTTTCTAAAAAAATATTGCATTGAACCAGTGTTGCTTGATTTGAACACGAACTCAATACGAAAACTTCTCCCAGATAAAAATGACGACACTTTTACATGGAGTGCGACCTGTGACCCACAAAATGATACGATTGTTTTTTCCTGTTATTCAGATTCAGAGATGAGAGCACTATTGGACGTTTATTCGGGAGATCCAGAAAATGGAGAATATCCGCTTAATCCGAAATCAACTATATATGAGTATGATCTAAAAGAAGGAAAAATAAGAAAGATTTATGAAACTAAAGATTACCTCTTTGGCATCGGGATAAGCGGAAAGAATCTGTATTATAGTGGGGCTAAAAGCAGCCTCAGTAATAAAGATAATACTAACTTGATCCATGTTTCTTTATCTAGCGGCGCAGTAGAAAAAGTTGATTGTCCGATTCATATCACAGGGGATATGTTTATTGTAGAAAACGATCTTTATTGTGTCGGTTGGTTTAATAATGTTAGGGGATGCTATAAATATGATTTCATTAAAAGAGAAGTTGAAACAATATTATTACCTGAAGAGACAAGTTTTATAAATGGTATTTCATTGAGTTATTAAAACAACGGGTCATTTACTAACAGCCTTAAGGATCATAGCAGAAAAAATGTATATCGACCATTGGATGAAAAAAATAATATTATCAATTCTAATACTAGCTGTAGTCTTTTATGTTAAGGGAGGACTCATTTTTGATCATAGTCAGCGTGGAAACCAGCAAGAAATAGAAAAAAACAGGGCGATCGTAGCTAGCTATGAGCAGGAAAATACCATATACAATGGTTCTGGTAATGGTGAAATGATGTTGAAAGATGAGGAAACGATACGGGAAGGGATCCGTTCGATAGATATCAGTACGATTACTAATGAACATCTCATTAGCCAATACCAGAGGACAATGATAGTGGGAGATTCAATTGCAGAAGCAATGTTGCCATACGGATATTTAAATTCTTCCATTGTTCAAGCCAGGATAGGTGCGACTTTAGATAATGCAGATGATCTATTTGACAAGGTGATATCCAACCGGCCGCAAAGAGTAGTTCTGTGTTTTGGCTTAAATGACATGGTGGAATATCAGGAAAATGTTTCGGAATACATAGAAACATACAACAATAAAATTGATGGTTTAAAAAAAGATAATCCCCAGATTCAAATATTAATATTGTCTATACTTCCTATTCAAAGCAATGCAAGAATAAGCGGAAAGCAGTATCTTGCAGATTATAATAATGCCATTTCAACTATGTGCGAACAACAACAAATTCGGTTCGTTGATGCAAGTTTTATTCTGAATGACAATCCCAGTCTTTATGATGAAGACGGCATACATCCGAAAAAAGAGTTCTATCCCCGGTGGCTGTTGTATATTGCCGAAGAATTTAATATTTAATACCCGCGATTTTTGGCGTGGCATGTAGTGTAGAGATTTTAATGTGATAATGATAAAAAAAGGAAACATACTGTTTTATTTTGAAATAATAATTGCCTTTGGAATGCTTTTATTTTCTGTATTATCAATACGTGGAACCACAAGTAAGGATGTGAGTTTTACTGATATAAAAAGAACTTTCGAGGACTATGAAACTATGAAAGGGTTGAGGATTGGCGGTAAAGATGATGCAGAAAGACGATACGGGATATCATTTAGTGAACGGGGGAATTGCTATATAAGGTATTCGGAAGTGCTACTAAATGTTACAGAATTCGCTATCATTTACGAGCCGAATCAGGACACTCGATATATACAGGAGGATAAACTCAATGAATATCTGCAAGAGTTAAAAAACAAGTTTAATAATTATGGAATCTCACAAAATGATCTGTTAAAGCATGCGATCATTGAAACTAGAGGCGATTATATTATTTTTTGTATATCAAAAGATGCTAAAGCATGGGAGGAGGCTGTTCTATCTGTTGTTGGGTAGAGTGATGTGGTATTTTCCAGTTTGACTTTTATTTATTTTTTTCTACCGCTGGTGATAATCCTTTATTATTTAGTGCCTGGAACAATGAAAAATGTTTTTTTGTTGGTTGCTAGCGTGTTTTTTTATTTTTGGGGAAGTCCAAGGTATGTTCCGCTGCTTATTATGTTATGCATGTGGACTTTTATCATCGGCATAGACATTCCGAAAAGAGAGATGAAAGAAAAAAGAAGGACTCTTTTTTGGGGAATAGCTGTTGAATTGATAGTGTTGGTTTTGTTTAAGTATTACGGCTTTTTTGTAGCGTGCATTAACAACATTCTTCACGTAAGCATTGCAGAGAAAGAGATTGAATTGCCACTAGGAATATCTTTTATAACCTTTCAGAGCATCTCTTATCTGGTGGATGTTTATAGAAATCAGACGAGACCCTCTAAGAGCATTATCAAACTTTCAACCTATTTGTGTATGTTTCCACAACTTATTGCAGGGCCAATAGTACGTTACTGCGAGATTGAAACATTATTGGATGAAAAGAGCGCATTATCCTGGAATAAAGTGATTGTTGGATTAGAGCGCTTTGTAATTGGGTTGGGGAAAAAAGTGTTGCTCGCAAACAATCTGGGAGTGATATACGCTGCGATTCAGACAAATACCGTGAGATCAGTTGGAACGGCATGGCTGGGAATAATAGCATATACGCTTCAAATATACTATGACTTCAGTGGATATTCGGATATGGCGATTGGCATGGGGAAAATGTTCGGGTTCCGATTTCCGGAAAACTTCGATTATCCATACGAGGCAGTGTCCATCAGTTCATTCTGGAGAAAATGGCACATGACACTTTCGGGATGGTTTAGAGAATATGTATATATTCCTTTAGGCGGAAACAGAAGAGGCAGAATAATTCAAATCCGAAATATCATAATTGTATGGGGTCTAACAGGCCTGTGGCATGGTGCAGGCTGGAACTATATTTTATGGGGATTGTATTTTGGTTTTTTATTAATAATTGAAAAAAATATATTGGAGAAAATTCACTACCAAAGCCTTCCGCAACTTGTCCGGTGGAGTTTAACGATGCTAGCGGTTATATTGGGATGGGTGTTTTTTACCAATGTAGAATTGGACAAGGCTGTAGAATACATAAAAAGCATGTTTGGGCTTTCTGCGGAGGTCTTAGTCGATGACTATTTTCGGTTTCATGCCAGAGAAAATGCAATTCTACTTGTAATATCTGTAATGGGATGTTTCCGAAAAACAAGAAAATGGATAAATGGTGTTACAAGAAAAAGGCCGGTTGTGGCATATGCGAGTATGACATTAATATATATAGCATGTACTGCGACGCTAGTTTACAGTACATATAATCCGTTTTTATACTTTAAATTCTGACAAGGATAGAGAAAGATTGTTAAGTGAAAAGGAACAGGAAAATTTATTTGCTATTGCTATTCGTAACTATCACAATGTTTGTGATAAGTATGGACATCATTTTTATCGCAAGACCAAAATCTGACTATTCTACAATAGAAAAAAGAATATTAGAACAACACCATATACCAGATTGGAAATCAATGAAAACCGGTCGCTATCAGCAAATGGAACAACAATATGTCTCAGATCAATTTCCGTTTCGCACAGCATGGATTCGCATTAAGATTTTTTTGGATCGATTAGAAGGAAAACGGGAGAGCAACGATGTTTTTTTGTCAAAACACGGATACTTGATTCAAGCATTTCCGGATAAAGATGATAAATTCGAAGAGAAAGTAGTTTCAATACGTGCTTTTCGAGATGCACATAAAGATATAAACTTTGTTTCTTTGATAGCGCCAACCGCTATCTCGGTTTTAGAGAAGGAATTGCCTAAAAATGTGGTTACAGGAGCCGAAATCAAGTATATTGATGCACTTAATAATCAGCTGAAGAGCGATGAGATACAGACTATAGATGTGCTAAGTGCTCTTAAAGAGGCAAGCGAAAGCACACAGGTATACTACAAAACAGATCATCACTGGACAACAAAAGGAGCATATGTGGCGTTTCGAGAGTTTGCTCATTTGATGGGGATATCTTTCGGCGAAGGTGAGTATAAATGGCTTTTAGTCTCGGATGAATTCCATGGGTCATTATCCTCGCGCAGTGGATTCTGTGCTTCCGAAACAGATCGAATAGAAATAGCTATTCCTAAAGAAAACATACAATTCTCTGTTGATAATGATACTGAGACCAACCCCAAATTGTATGATATCAAGAAGTTACAAACTGACAATCCATATGATGTATTTCTAGGTGGGAACTATGGAAAAATATCAATTAATTGCGGTGGTGAGAACAAAGAGAATCTTCTGATACTTAAGGATTCATATGCAAATTGTTTTATTCCTTTTTTGCTCGGTGAGTATAATAAAATAGTGATTGTTGATCCGCGCTACTTTCAGGGGGATTTGGATGGGATAATCACCAGTGAAAGTATAACCACAGTTGTTATGATCTTCAACGCTAATACATTCGCTACTGAGTCAAGTATACTGCGTCTGCTGAAAAGGAACTAACATTATGCTGTGCCTGTATCCCGAGCTATCGCTGATGGAAAATTCCACATGGAATAATCTTAGTGATGGCCTTAAGGACCGGGTATGCAGTGAAATACAAGGAAGGAAAACGGGCGAAGAGGTCTCAATGTATTTTAATTTGGATACAATAGATATTGAAGGTGCAGAAGAAGTTGTTGCAATAACCTATGAGATGGATGAAGTAATAGAGCATACATATAAAAATGACAAAATGATAATATCTATCCCGCAGAAAGATGTCATTTACTATAAAGATAAATAATCAAAGGGGGCGAATGATATGAAGCTAAAACGCAAGTTAATACTATGTCTAGTGTCCATTTCAATTCTTATTGCTAATATTGCAATTGAAGGTTGTGCGACAGCACAAACAAATTATGAAGATGTTGAAAAAAACGCATGGTACACAGAAGCAGTTAACTATGTTGCAGAAGAACAAATAATGGTTGGCATAGGTAATAATAGGTTTTCTCCTCAGGGGTCAGTAACAAGAGCGCAAGCAGTGCAAGTGTTGTATGCCTTGAACAAAAAGAAAAGCGCGACACCGAGCGGCACCACAAAAATAGATACCATCTTTGTAGATGTTAAGAATGAGGCATGGTATGCTGAGGCACTATCTTGGGCTTATCCACGATTCATAATGGGGTATCCTGATGGGTCATTTCGGCCGGATAGACTTATCACCAGAGAAGAATTTTCGGCAATCCTTTGGTCGTTTGCAATGCAGGATGGAAAAACAAGAGAATGGAACAAAAATATTTCATTATTTCCAGATTATAATGAAGTAAGTGAGTATGCTCGATATCCTTTGTGCTGGATGTTTAGTCATGGACTAATCTTTGGAACAGGGAAGGGATTGGAGCCAAAATCTAATTTAACGAGAGCTCAGTTAGCAATGATGATGTTTAGGTATAAAGATGTCGAAGAAGAAACTATCAATGACATAATCATTCCAGCCAGTCATAATAATGCGTAAGCAATCAGTAAACGTGCGCAATGTTAGCCGGCTGAATTCAACCGATTATAACAGCACCAAATAAGA
>JAFOIV010000033.1 GCA_017420535.1 Eubacterium sp.
AAAAATCCCGTTAAATTCCTTTAAAGCTTCTTTTAATCCTGTTTCTTTAATGAATTTATTTTCAGTCGGGCAATGTCCACCTGAAAGGTAGATAACATCCGCCCAATGGACTAACTTCTTTAAGCTTTCATCATTTCTATTATCATAAATCTTTATATTTTCTACAGAAAAACCTGCCAAAGAAAAGCTATCCAGTATCCTTTCCTTCTTAAAATCATTTTCGGAAAAATCCTCTGGATTGCTGGCAAATATAAGAATTTTGGAATCATCTTTCCAATACTTTTTAAGATTATCAACAAAGCCATTGCTGTCTATCAGCGGCTTTGCAATATAGCTGTCTCTATCCTGGTTTTCAATAAAACTGCTTGTAAGAAATGTTATCATAAGCTATTCCCCATTTGTATTAACCATGTAACCACTTATAATTTTACCACCTTGATTCCCTATATGGTTAAGAATTCACAGTTTATTTAAAGTTTTGTTAATAAAAAATTAAGTTGGTAAATAATTGGATTTATGATATCTTATTCATTGGAATTTTTTTCTTAAATTCTAAACTATTTTATGAGGTGAAACTGTTGAGTAAATGTAATAAGTTTACTGTTCTTCGTGCGCGCATTAAGAGCGGTAGCGTATCAAAAATGTGGAATTTTGCGAAAGTCATCCACAAGGAGAAGAAATACCCTACATTTCTTATCTTTCTTGATATGGGCTTTTGTATTTTAAAATATGGAATTGGTTATCAGGAATATCGCGGATACAATTTTGACGGCAAGAGTCCACGTCTCCGCCGTACTTTTATGACTATGAATCATAATATTGCTCTTACAAGAGAGCTTAATCAGAAGGAAAAGAATAATATCCTTAAAGACAAGCTCTTATTTATGGAGACATATAAAGAATTTATCGGCCGTGAATTTTTAGATCTTCGCAAGACTTCACTTGAGGATTTCGAAGCATTTGTTAACCGCCATGAATATATCATCGCTAAGCCATTTGATAATTTTGGTGGTCTCGGTATCAGAAAGTATACTAAAAATGAAATTACTGAAGGTGGACCTTCTAATATCAAGGCTGTTTATGATGATCTTTTAAAGAACAATGTTGTAGACATTGAAGAAGGAATCACTCAGCATCCTGAGATGTCACGTCTTTATCCATATAGTATCAATACTTTAAGAATTGCTACTATAAGAGGTGAAAATGGACCTGACTTCTTCTATGCCATCCTTAGAATGGGTGTCAATAAGAGTTTCCTTGATAATGCTACTTCAGGAGGCATTTACACTTCTGTAGATAAAGATGGTACTATAAGATTCGATGCTTACGCTGAAAAGAAGGGTATATATTACGATAAACACCCTGATACAGGCGTTGTATTTAAAGAGTTTAAGGTTCCGATGATGAAGGAAGCTATTGAACTTACTAAGAAAGCTGCACTTTTAGTTCCTGAACTTGGTTATATCGGATGGGACGTTGCCATCTCCGATAAGGGACCTGTCATCGTAGAAGGAAATGACATTCCTGGTTATGATATGCCACAGAACGCTGCATGGCATCCAGATGGAAAAGGAATCCTTCCTGATATTGAAAAAATTCTCGGACATAAATGTCCAAAACTATAGACAGATCGATCATAATAAGATCGATCATAATAAGGACCCGGATGTGAAATCACACCCGGGTCCTTATTTTACTATTTTAAAGCTGATCTATAAATAACTGACTCTTATATCAGTAAGAGCACACTGATCTCCTGACAACGCCACGTAAACATCTTTTACATCATCTCTTAGGAAGGTGGTGTTTCTGATCACGACTCCTGCATTTTCTGCAGTTGTAATGATCTTTTTTCCTTTACGCCTTATTATAACAGAACAGTTAAGTCCATCTTTATTATTTCTTATCCAGTTATCCCATGTGCTAAACTCGTCAGTCTTTTTTACTATGATCTGGTTTCTGGAATAGATAAACCTGCCATCATTCTCCCCGTTTAATTTTATAAACGCATATTCCTTATAATTAAGTCCTTCTATCTTTTCATCATCAGATGAATAAATAATGACATAAGGACAATGCCAGGTAAGGGATGAGGTTGGCAAACTCATGGTATGAAATGCAAACTTTATATTATTTTTAAGTAAGATTCCCTGAGTCGATGCAGTTCTTGTACCATCAATCTGGATATTGGGAATATCACCTTCGATACGGTTTGTATATGTTCTGCTTCCTGCAATCTTCTTTATATCATACTCTCCAACTGTTTCATTTGTCGTATCTACCACAATATCAGTTATCCTGCAGTTTTCTCCTGTTAAGCATAAAAATGAATATCTTGTGCTGTTAGGAAATGCAATGATAAAATCAGAGATCTTATCCGGCCCGATCAATCTTATAGTCCCATGATCCCCATATCTTGCCATTCTGACGATGTATTCATCCCCTGATAGTACATCAGTAAATGCCTTCTTATTCTCCTTCTTCTTTTCAATTTCCTTAACTTCAATATCTTTTGCATTGGTGCAGATATAACGTCCGTCAAACCAAAGCTCACCATATTCCATATAACCAAAGGATTTAATATTTTCGGCATCATTATGTACAAAGGTATCATATGAATCAAAGAGAATCACTGATGGAGCTGCAAATCCGCCATCCTTTGACTTATCCAGGACACACTCGAATCTTATCTCTTTTCTAGTCTCAGATATACGTACACCTTTTGATAAGGTACTTCTGTATTCTTTACAGATGATATCTTTGGACCAGTCATAGATCTCGTTTTCATCTTTATTACGATAATCCTTATCTTTATCTATCAGAGAGATTATCACATCCACATATTTCGGATCGAAAGCATAACCTGCTTCTTTTCTGAAGGTATCTCTTATTACCGGTTGCGGAAGACATCCTCTGTTACTCTTCTTCGATGCCATTCCATCATAATAATTTGCAACTGCGATAATTCTGGCAATTTCCGGAATCTTATCTCCTTTCAAGCCTTCCGGATATCCTTTGCCATCATATCTTTCATGATGATAAAGCGCCCCATCCCTTAAAAACGGAAAGTCCTTTACATCCTTAAGTATCTTCCCGCCATATTTAACATGTTTTCTCATTATGTTTCGCTGGGCTTCATTTAACTCATCTCTGTTTTTTAAGATTTCTTCCGGAATATCTATCTTCCCTATATCATGTAACATTGCGGCATAATAGACTTCTTCACATTCCTCTTTGTTTTTTCCCGCAGCCTTTGCTATTTCCTTGGCATATTTGGCAACCCTAAGGGAATGTCCCCTCATATATGCTTCTCTTTCCTCTATGGCATTTATAAAGGCTATGGCTGTCTGCTTAAATAATCTCTTGGCGCTTCGTCGTCTTTCAGTGAGATTTTCAATTTCAAGCCTGTTTGCCCTTTCAATTCTTGAATTGATATCATTTAATGCAATTATAAAAAGAACAGCTGCCATTACGATAAAAGCAATATCTGTAAGGATAAGTCCATAGCAGAATGCCTGTATCAAGGAACATATCATAGGTACAATGATAAAAAGTATTAATGAAACATAAACACCTCTATTGATCCTGTTTTTATTTTGAATGATCACGCTGATCTGAATTACAGGTGTGATGACCGGCAGTATATAACACACGATAAATCCATAGGATCTGTGATAAGTATTGGCCGCATCAAAATAATAATAAAAATCCGTAAATTGAGAGATAATGATAAGTGCCAGTCCGATCAAAAGAAGAAGCTTTACTATACTCAGTCTTTTAGGAACAAACCTTTCTCCTGATCCTTCCCTTAAAAGATCTATCAGATAAATATTAAATGCATAAATCACAAACAATGTCATGGAAAAAACCAGGAAATTACATATACGGACCATATAATATGCCTTTTTCCCCGGGTTGCCATTATAGATCATAGCAAATCTATCTGCATTTATAAGTATTATGGTACTTAATTCCAATATGATAAGTGCCAGCCGCTTCTTTTTTGACATGGCTTTAGTGATAAGCGAAAATATCACTATTGTAAAACTCATTCCGCTTAATATGAGAATAATATTCAGTTGATGAAAATTAATATATTCCGTCATCCTATTACCCCTTTACTGATAAACCTTCAATCTGCCAAGCTTTTCATTAAATGAAAGATATTCATCCATCATCACGAGGTTTCATCCTCATTCTCTCCGGAATATGTTTCATGATTGTCTTCTCTAATAATGCACTGTCTACAGGTTTTTCAAGATAGCCTTCAAACCCTTTATCTTTGTAATATTCTTCTCCCAGAGATGAATCCGTTGACAACGCATAAACCGGAAGATCCGGATAAAGCTTTCTTATCTTCTGCATAGTTTCGACGCCATCCATCCCCGGCATCATGTGATCTATAAGAACCACACTAAACTGTCCAAATTTTATCTTATCAAGACATTCATCTCCACTTGATGCAGTGGTCACAAAAACCTTTGTGGCCTTAAGGAGTCCTTTTAAGATCTCCAGTGTCTTCTTATCGTCATCCACTACAAGGACTTCAGCATCCGGTGCTATAAAACCAGGAACATAAGGTTCTCTTATGTTTATCTCTTTTTCTTCAACAAATCCCCCTATCGGAGTACTATCCACCACGTTCTGACCAAATGAAACAACAAGTTCCATCTCTTCATCAGAAATGTTATTACACCACATTTTTCCCTGCATTAATTCTGTAAAGCACTTTGAAATGCTAAGCCCGAGGCTTTCACCTTTTATATTTATATCCTCATCATTATCCATCTTCTCATATAATGTAAATAATCTTTCGATATAATCTGCCCGGATCTTTGAATTACTAAATATTACAGAAAATCTTAAATCACATTTCTCATCCTCCAGCCTTTCCATGTATATCCCCAGCTTAACATCTCCATTTTCTGAAAATTTAAGGGCTGTGATAAGGATATTTAATAATATCTGTTTAAGTTTTCCCACATCACCATGTAATGTCTGCGGTATTACATCATCCCCCTCCAGATAAAGCTGAACTCCCTGTTCTTCAAAACGTCCACGCACCATGGAAAGTATGCTTGTGATCATCTCTCTTATTCCATAATCTTCCTCATCAAGATGCATTTTCTCCGATTCGATCAGGGATATATCCAGCAGATTATTGATCAAACTTAAAAGAGAATCTGATGCCGTCTTTATCTCAAGCGCATAATTAATTACTGACATAAAATATGATTTGGGAACATTTGCAGCTTCCTCCCTAAGGATCATCTCATCCATTCCAATGATCGTATTAAGGGGTGTCCTTAACTCATGTGAGATATTGGCCAGGAACCGGGACTTTACACTGCTGGCTCTTTCTGCTTCTTCCTTCATCCTGTTCAGCTGATTTACATCCATCAGGTCAAATACATAAAGGATTACCGCCATTCCAACTATGGTTATATTGGTAAATGAAATCCCGTAATTATATATCTGGATAAAAGTAGCGATCAGTGGGATAACACTGAAGAATACCAATGGAAGCCACACCTTTGTCCTCATATATTTCTTAAACTGGAATGTGATAGACATCTGAGAGATCATGGCAAGCAGCGGGATCATATAACATATGACTATTCCCGTTGAACGCTCATAATTATTATTGCTGTCAAATTTATAATAAAATCCTGTAAACTGAGAAATGACAAGAAGAAGTATTCCGGAAAAAACAAGAATGTCATTGATTATCAATCTGCCCGGAAGCTTTGTTATTGATTCCTGTTCCATAAGCCTTCCCTTAAGGTAGCCATTATACCCATAGATAAGGATAAGTGACATTAAAAACACTATAAAATTACTTATTCTTACCATCCAATATCCAAGGGACGTGGTATTTCCGCGATAGATATAAGCATATCTGTCAAATAAAAGCAGAAACATCGATGCTGTCTCCATAAAGATCAGAGACTTCTTACGTTGTCTCGGTATGGTCTCGGATATAAAGATAAAAAGTGTTATTATCCCGGATATACTAGCCATTGAAAGCATTATATTCAATTGATGGATTCTTAGAAAATTCATCATCTTTTTACCGCCTGTCTCCTCTATACTTCCTGATATTTCTTTAAAACCTTCTTAACTTCATTAAGTGAATCCATAAATGCTTCAATGCATTTAGGATCAAACTGGGTACCTGAGCCTTCCTGCAATATCTCAAGTGCCTTCTGTAACGGAAATGCCGGTTTGTAGACACGTGGAGATGTAAGGGCATCAAATACATCCGCAACCGCCATTATTCTTGCAGATAAAGGTATGACTTCACCATGAAGACCTTCAGGATAACCCTTTCCATCCCATCTTTCATGATGGTAGGCAGCCATGTTTCTGGCCTCTTTCATGTAGCTTTCCCCTTCAACCGTTCCGATGGCTTTTTCAAGGATCTTCATACCCGATGTGGTATGAGTCTTCATTATCTCAAATTCTTCCGGTGTAAGTTTTCCGGGTTTATTAAGCACACTATCCGGTACATTTATCTTTCCTACATCGTGAAGAGGCGCTGATATAACAACATCAGACATGAATTTAGGTGTAAGTTTTTCTTCATAATAGCCTTTCTTCTTTAATCCATTTACTATTATCCTTACATATTCAGCAGTTTTCTGAATGTGCGCCCCAGTATCTGAATCTCTGTTTTCTACCATGTCCGCCATTGTAATGATAAGGCCATTCTGCATTTTAGCAGTTGCCTCAGAATAATATCTTATGCTCCTCATCTGCTCTGCCATATTGGCCTCAAGATCGCAAAGATTATGGAACAGTTCTTCTACTTCATCATTTGTGTAAATGCCAACTTCTCTGCTCTTTTTAACATTTTTATCTAATATTTTCTGATCTCTTCCTCCGTTAATAAACTCCTTTACAAACAGAGACATGGAACTGATAGGATAAAACAGGTGGTATCTGGCAAGGGATAAACCATAACTAAGTATCAGGATAAAGAAACCTGAGAAAATAAGTGACATCTTCACAAGGAATATTTTCATATTTTCATATACAGTCTCCATTGAGATATCCGCGCCGGCATACCCCACAGTCTTACCATCTTTATTTTTAATCGGTTTATAAATCGTAAGTAACCATCCGAATTTATCGACAGATTCTACAGGTTCTATCTCTTCTCCCGCATACAAAGCCGTTATATATTGTTCAAAGGCTTCTTCAAAGGGTTCAAAATGTCCTAATTCATAGGCCTCATTTTCTTCATTATTAAGATCGAAAATATATCTGCTGCCTCCGTCTTCAACCCTTAAAATATAAAGATATTTAACCCCTGCAGCATTTTTCCTTATCATGTATAATGTTTTTTCTGTCTGTTTATATGGATCCCAGTCCGCTCCGTGTTCTAGAAAATCGTCTAACCTGTCCGCATCAACCACATTTGCCGCAAATTCTGCCGCATTTTCTGCATTTTTAATATACTGGCTCTTTATATTTTCATAATATAAATTAAGACTTATCCAGACAAGAATGGTTGCAATGGCTAACGCCGCTATCACAAGATTTCCACTCAGTTTACTTTGTAATGAACTTATCCCTTTATATCCTTTTTCTCCCAGGATCTTCTTATATTTTTTTTGTTCTTCTTCAGAAACCGGCTTCTGTCTCCAGTTGCCTTCCCAGATCAGTTTACGGACTTTTTCAGGAATGACATTAAAGATTGCAAATGCCAGCGCCAGTGTCGTGATCTTATCAATAGAATTAAAAGTCAGATCAGCAAAGAAGATGGCTATACTTTCATTAATTCCTGTGGCATTTTTAATCTTTTCAGCCAGCACCATAACTTCTCTAAACCACGCTTCTCCAAGGACCATCTTTTGAATCCCGTAAGACATGATACCGGTGACCAGTAAAACCATTAAAATATAAATAAAAATATATAATTTTTTTCCTTTATTTTTCTTTGAGATACACCATGCTGTAAGAAAAACCGTCGCTACATTTATCAAAGTAAATAAAACAGCATTTTTATTGAATATAGTACAAAAAAGATTAGTAAAAACGGCCGTAAAGAGACCAGGGACAATTCCCCCAAGCATTGAAACAAGAAATGTCCCTATAGTATCTAAGAATACCGGCAACTTCAATTGCCAGGTAAGATAAGCCAGAATAATATTTAAAAAGCTCCCCAATATAACGATTATAATTCGTCCCCGTTTGCCTATTTGATTCGTGTCATATTTAGGGATAAATTTATTTTTATCCTCTTTCATATATGTCTCCACCAATAAAACTAATAAACGCTAGTAACCCATATTTTATTTTATCATTATGGAAAAGCATATACAATGCCCCCTCAATACATCCTCAATATACCCTCAATATATCCTGTCAGGTAATTACATCTCACCTATCTGATAGAGATTCTCTATTCCTTTCGTCATTGATTTTTTGTAGATCCATATATCTGCTAT
>JAFOIV010000004.1 GCA_017420535.1 Eubacterium sp.
AGTTCTGGATGTTTGATAAGCTCGTGACGCGCCATAGCATATTCTATCATGTCATAGATTTCCAGGAATCTGATATCACCCTTAAGGAATTTAGCTACTGCATATTCATTTGCGGCATTGAGAACTGTTGGCATTGAACCACCTGTCTTAATAGCGCTATAGGCAAAGTCAAGCCCCTTAAATGTATCTCTGTCAGGTTTCTCAATCTTTATCTCGCTTATCTTTGAAAAATCAAGTCTGTCTCCAGGAAGTGCTCTTCTATATGGATAGCAAAGAGCATACTGGATCGGAAGTTTCATGTCAGGAGTACCCATCTGAGCTATAACTGCTCCATCCTGATATTCAACCGCTGAATGGATTATACTCTGTGGCTGGATAAGGACTTCAATCTCCTCAGGTTTAACATTGAAGAGCCATTTAGCTTCGATAACTTCCAGTCCTTTATTTACCATCGTAGCGCTGTCTATTGTGATCTTAGCTCCCATTGACCAGTTAGGATGATTAAGAGCCTGTTCTACTGTAACATTTTCTAATTCTGCTTTTTTCCTGCCGCGGAATGGTCCACCTGAGGCTGTAAGGAGTATTCGTGATACTCTGTTGCCTCTGTTGCCCTGAAGGCACTGGAAAATGGCTGAATGCTCACTATCAACAGGAAGTATGCTTACTCCTCTTTCTTCTGCTGCATCTATTACAAGATGTCCTGCAGTAACAAGGGTTTCTTTATTGGCAAGAGCTATGTCTTTACCTGCTTTAATGGCAGCAAGGGTCGGCTCAATGCCAATCATTCCTACGATAGCAGTTACTGTTATATCAGCTTTTTCATAAGAAGCCACATCTATAAGTCCCTGCATTCCTGACTCTACTTTAACATTCATATCAGCAAGAGATATTCTTAAAGCCTTAGCATCTTCTTCACTATGAACTGCTATAAGCTCAGGCTTATATTTTCTTGTCTGCTGTTCTAATAACTTTATATTGCTTCCACATGAAAGTGCTACGACTCTCATGTCCATATTATTATCAACTACTTCAAGGGTCTGGGTTCCGATAGAACCTGTTGAACCTATTATAGATATATTCTTGATCTTATCTTCTATCATATCTAATCATCCTCTTATAGATAAATACCGGCTGGCCTTTTGTTCAACCTACGCCAGATAAATACTGGCTGGCCTTATATTCAACCTACGCCAGATAAATACTGGCTGGCCTTATGGGACCAGCCAGCGCTTCAAATTATTTTGCTATGTTGTGAAGAATGAAAAGCACGCAATAATAAATTATAGGTGCTGTAAATATCATACTGTCAAATCTGTCAAGGACGCCGCCATGGCCCGGTATCAGCTTACCATAGTCCTTAACATCGTTATTTCTCTTAATTGCTGATGCAGCAAGATCCCCGATAACCGCTGGGATTGCGCCGATTGCTCCCACAAGAGCAAACCAAAGTGGTGCATTACTTATTGGTGTCGCGAAATGGTTATAGCAAAGACCAAATATCATTCCAAGGATTCCAGCTCCAAGGATACCACCGATAAGACCTTCCACGCTCTTCTTTGGACTAAGCACTGGTGACATCTTGTGCTTTCCAAAAAGACGTCCTGTGCAGTAAGCCAGTGTATCATTTCCCCATGAGCAGATAAATACAAGGATTATAAGTAATCCGCCGGATTTAAGTGCTCTTAACTGATATACATAAGACAGACACACGCTCACATAGAAAAATGCGAAAAATGCGCCCATTATCTCTTTATCGTGATACTTAGGAAATGCTATAATATAAATGCTAAGCACCGCCAGAAGATATACTATAAACAATGGAAGTATAAATTCTGCCTTCGCAAGATAAAGGATTAAATAATATGCAAATGTTGCCGCATACGCAACATAGGCAAGTACTTTTTCTTCTAACTTATAAACTCTAAGGAGTTCATAGATACCAACAAAAGATAACAATGTTGTTGCTATAAGTGTAACTGCGCCGCCAAAATAAAGCACAATTGTTGATAAGATAACCAGTACTATACCACTTATAAGTCTTGTTACAAACATTATTTTACTCCACCGAACCTTCTGTCTCTATTTGTAAAATGTCTCACAGCATCTAAAAGACATTCTCTGTCAAAATCAGGCCATAATACATCTGTGAAATAGAATTCAGAATAAGCTATCTGCCATGGAAGATAATTTGAAGTTCTCACTTCTCCACTGGTCCTGATAAGCAGATCAGGATAAGGCAGTTCTGCTGTATCTAATTTAGAATTAAATACATCTTCATTTATATCTTCGACAGCAAGTTTCCCTGTTTTTACATCTTCAGCAAGCTGTTTTGCTGCTCTGACTATCTCATCTCTTCCACCATAGTTAAGAGCCATAGTGAAATTAAGTCCTGTATTTTTCGCAGTCGCTTCTTCAAGTTTATCAATCGCCTGATTGATATCATCCGCCAGCTTTGATCTGTCGCCTATTATACGGACTCTCATATTCTCTTTATTAGATCTTTCGATAGAGGTCTCAAGGTAGTTACGAAGGAGATTCATGATCCCTGTAACTTCCTCTACTGATCTCTTCCAGTTCTCTGTTGAGAATACATAAACAGTCAGATATTTGATTCCCATATTCCAAGCATCTTCGCATATCTTTTCTACATTTTTTGCCCCGGCCTTATGTCCGAAGTTTCTAGGCATAAAACGTTTCTTCGCCCATCTGCCATTTCCATCTAAAATGATAGCTACATGCTGTGGTACATTTAACTTTTCACCATCTATTATTTTTTCCATAGTAAATTTCCTATTTACAACCAGACTGTCATGTTTTTCCCCGTCGTTACCCCGACCAGGCTGTCACAACTTTCTTTGTATTTATTTCGACTAGACTGTCATGATTTCCTTTGTCTTCTCATCGATAGTCTTATCGATTTCTGCGATAAACTTATCAGTTGCCTTCTGGATCTTATCCTCTTCTGACTTCTGCTCATCATCTGAAAGCTCGCCAGCCTTATTCTGCTTCTTTACAGCATCATTTGCATCACGTCTTACATTACGAACTACAACCTTTGCAGCTTCACCCTTCTTCTTGATATCCTTAGCAAGTTCCTTACGTCTGTCCTCTGTAAGTTCAGGGAAAGTAATGATAACGCTCTTACCATCATTATTAGGTGTAACTCCAAGATCTGATACTACGATTGCCTTCTCGATTTCCTTAAGTAAGCTTGCTTCCCAAGGAGTGATAATGATTGTTCTTGCTTCTGGAACATTTACGTTTGCAACACCCTGAAGACCTGTCATTGTTCCATAGTAATTGATCTTGATCTTATCAAGGATATGTGGGTTAGCACGTCCTGCTCTGATTGTTGCATAATCCTCTTTAAGATTGTCTATTGCTTTCTGCATCTTTGCTTCATATTCTGCTGCCATTTTTATGTCCTCCAAAAATATTTTTTTAAATAATATTAAATAATTAACCTGAATTAGGCTTCAACTAATGTTCCTGTGAAATGACCTGTCACAGTGTTGATGATAGAATCCTTCTCATTAAGTCCGAAAAGCATCATAGGCATATGGTTTTCCATAGCAAGTACTGCTGATGCAAGATCGATAACTCCAAGTTTCTGATCTACGATATCTTCCATCTTCATCTTGTCATATTTCTTGGCATTAGGATTTGTCTTAGGGTCGCTGTCATATACACCATCGATTGCCTTAGCTGAAAGAATAACGTCTGCCTTGATCTCGATAGCACGAAGCACCATAGCCATATCTGTTGAGAAATATGGATGTCCTGTTCCACCTGCAAAGAATACGATCTCTTTCTTCTGAAGATACTCAATAGCCTTATCAATATTAAAAAGCTCTGTCATATCTCCACAATTAAATGGTGTCATAACGTGGCACTTAAGTCCTGCCATTCTGAATATATCTGCTGTATAAATGCAATTCATAACAGTTGCAAGCATACCGATCTGATCAGCTTTGATTCTATCCATATCATTTGATGTTCTTCCTCTCCAGAAGTTACCACCACCGATAACTACGCCGATCTCAGTACCCTTATCAGCAATCTCCTTTACCTGGGCTGCTACTGCCTTAACTGTTTCCTCGTCAAATCCTGACTTCTTGTCTCCGGCAAGCGCCTCTCCACTGAGTTTAAGTAAGACTCTGTTTAATTCCATTTTTATTTATTTCCTTTCTTCTGGCCATTTGATCTCTGGCCATTATTTCTAGTTGATGCAGGCTTTTTCTCTGAAAGATCAGAAATTTCTTCTGTCTTTGCTTCTCTCTTCTCATCCTCTGAGAAATATCTCTTAACATCTACGTCAAGATAAGCCTGTGAGCAGAAACCTTCAATGATAGCTCCATTATTGATCTGAACTGACTTTGACTTGATATTACCAACGATAACTGCTGATGAATCAACAATCACCTGTCCCTTAACATCAATATCACCATTAACAGCACCAGCGATAACAGCTGATGAAGCAGCAATATTTCCGATAACTACAGTTCCAACGCCGATCTTTACAGAATCATCACATACGATCTCGCCTTCTACCTTTGCCTGATTAGCATACATCTCTCCGGCTTTAACGTCACCCTTGATTGTTCCACCAAGGATAAGCTTACCCTTACACTTAACATCACCATTAACTGTACCAAGTACATCGATATCTCCATCTGTCTCGATATCTCCTGTGATCTTAGTCTTAGATGTAATATATGTTGAATCAGGTGCTGGTGCGAATTCTAATGTTTCTTCTTTTGAATCAATCTTATCTTCTAAATCAGCCAATTCTTTATCCTCTCTTCTTTCTTCTATACCTTTTTCTTCTAACTCTGTTTCTTCAAGGAGTTCTTCTTGTATCTCCGTCTCCTTATCATCTGTTTCTTCAAGGAGTTCTTCCAGATTTTCGTCAGAGTCTTCATTGCTGATTTCTTCAGCAACTCTTACGTTTTCTATGTCCTTGCTCACATCTTTTGAAATGCCTTCTAATCTGTCAAGATCCTCAATTGCATCGGCATCTTCCATATCATCTAATTCTTCTTCTACAGACTTTTCTTCTGTGGATTCCTCTGATTCAACTGCAGGATTTGTATCTTCTGCTGTTTCATCTGCTACTTCTACAGGTTCTGCAGATTCTGTTGCTTCTTCTACCAATTCTACAGGCTCTGTAACTGATGCTGATTCTTCAGCTGTTTCTACAGGCTCTGCAGATTCTGTTGCTTCTTCGGATAATCCTGCCAGCTCTGCAACTGCTGCGGTTTCTTCTGCTGCTTCTGTTGCGGCTTCTGATATTTCTACAGACTCTGGGAGTTCTACTGTTTCCTCAGCATTCACTTCAGAATTCTCATTTTCAGAAGCATCTTTATTTCCAGTGATTTCATCGGCAATTTCTTCAGCTATTTCTTCTACAGATTCTTTAGCTCTCTGATTCTTCTTGCCGTATTTATTCTTCTTCTTTTTCTTCTTTGTCTTATACTGACTGCCTTTATTTTCAGTCTCTTCAACTTCTTTCTCTAGGTCCAGATCCTCAAAAGAAAGATTATCAATGGCTGCATCTACCATCTGCTCTTCTATATCAGCATTAAGTCTGAGTCTTTCTCTCATCTTATCTGCTTCTTCCTTAAGGATAGCTTCTGTAACAGCTGCATGCACATTCTTTGGAGTCTCTTCTTTTGCTGCCTTATCCTTATCTTCCTTTTTTTCTTTTGGATTATCATATTCTTCAAAGTCATCGAATTCCACATCAGAATCATCAGAATCAGCATTATCAGCTTCTTTAGCTGAGTCTGCTTTTACAGACTCTTCTTCCTTAAATGGATCCGGAATTTCTTTTTTCTTCTTATCGGCCTTTTTATCAACCGGGTCAGGCATAAGTTCATTGACTGCCTGCGCGAAATCTCGCTTAAATCCTTTAAAAAATCCCATATATTTCCTCTCTTTTAACCTAGTTCAAAGGCCTAATAAGCCATTAGACCACATACAAGAGAAATTATAACACATAATATCGGTATAATACAATTTTTCATTTTTTTATTTATAATTACAAAACTTCATCATTAATTTACCAAACGTTTCACTTTTGTTAATATCTTGTTCATAACTATAGTATATATTAAGACCATAAAGTTTTTTCGTAACTCTCTCATTTATTTATTGTTTATTGTTGAAGAACAACCTCATCGTAATTGATGGGGTTTTTCTTTTTTTCGAAAAAAACTTTCAAAACAAAAATTTTGTAAAAAATCATAAATCCGCCATAATATCTACGCAAATTTACCAAATGTTACATTTTTGTTAATATCTCGTTCATATTTAGGGTGTAACTTAGATGTAAAGTTTTTCATAACTCTCTCACTTTATTTATTAATGTATATTATAAAGCTAAAAGCCGTCAGATCTCCTCTGACGGCTTTATCAATTTAAGCAGCTGTTTAGCAGCTTCAACTATTTATATGTTAATTCTATTTACCAGCTTTATCTATTATCCTGTTCTTTATCTCACGATATTCATCCAGCATTTCTTTGCTTGGTTTTTTGGTGATAAGACTTACTATCATGATCAAAAGTACTGTCACAACAAATGTTGGGATTATAGGATTGATCTCAAAGTATTCCGTAAATGAAAGTTTTCTTATATCTCCAGGAATATATCTTATATATCTAAATGCCGGAAGGACCATTACCGGAGTTACAAGTCCTGCCACAGCACCGTATATATTCATTCTCTTCCATCTTACAGCCATAAGTACCACAGGTCCTATGGAACATGCCATCACAAGGAACATGATAAAGACAAATTCACCGATCCTGTCTTCTGTCTCTAAGTTAAAGTAAAGCGCAAGGAACATAACAATCCCAGCCACTATCCTGTAGGCTCTATGATCCTTGATCTTATTTCTTCCTGAGAATACCATGTCGATCATAAAATCATTTATAACTTCTACAGTTATCACGTGAATGCACATTTCTATAAGTGTTGTATAGCAAAAAAGCATGGCTATTATAAAGAAAAAGCCTGTGATGATAGAAATTATATTATCTGATTCCACAAGATGGTTAAATAAAAGATTCACAAACTGGATATGAGTTGCACTTGTCTTAAGAACGCTTTCCGGATAGATCATGGCTCTGGCAACCCCCCCCATGATACAGCTGGAAAATGTTACTATCAGCATAAATATTATGGTGAGTTTTCTGCTTTTATTTATTACTCCTGCTGATTTTGTTGTCATGAAAAACATAAGAAGCGCAGGAATTCCCATCATCAAAAGCCCATAAGAAAGATATGAAATATAGGTATTGCTTGTCATTTTAACACCACCTGAATAAGCGGCATTTACGTAACGGCTGACATTTCCGGCTGCCCAGCCCTGCATAATATTTTCAAATATCTTTCTTGTGCCAAGAGTCCAGTAAACTCCAATGCATATAAGGATTGTACATGTAAGGACGATGATACCTTTAATAGAACAGGTCTTATAAATTCCTTTAAAGCCTGCCACAAAACATGGAATAAGGGATCCTGCCACAAGGATAAGACCTGCAACATAAGGTCTTATGGAAAATGCAATGGAGAAGGTTCTTATTCCTGCATGTAATGCAAATACAAGAATTGAAAATGTTGGAATTGTTATTATTATTGCTGAAATAAATTGAAGGATGTGATAATCATCCCTGAATCTTCTATGCAAAAACTGTGAGACTGTACAGACATTCTTATATCTTGCGGTATAACGCATGATCCTGAAGCCTTCCATATCCCAAAGAAGCGAGAATACAATAAATACTCCCAGGGCGATCCAGCCGATTCCGGCCCCCATTAGATAAACACCGGCAGGGATAACTATTAAGAATAAAAATGAAAGCATAGATACGGCGGATATGCCAAGATCCTGAGCCTTGATATTTCCGTCTCCTATAGATAGATCACGTAAATTCATCCCTTACCTCCTCTTTTTTCATAGCCCAGAGTTTTGCTGGTGCTTACTTCAGTCCATTCTTTCCTTAGTCCCGGCTTTCTATCATAAGCAAGCTTCCGGTTTCAAAGAACACAGACATCACATCATCTTTAACTTCATTGCTTACGCCACGACTGGTTCCCAGACAGAGGATGGTATTCTTCACCTCATACTTAAAACCTTTAAGGGTAAGATGATCCACATCTTCTCCAAAAGGCAGAAATGAAACATATTTTCCAATAAGCTGATCTTTGTAAAAGACATGGTATTCATTTTTATCAAGCAGTCTTATCCTGTTATGGCCATCAATTATTAAAGTCTTGATGTTACGAGAATAACTCTTTATAAAAAATAACATTTCAATATTTGCAAGAGTATGATCCATTCTTGTACCCGTTGCTGCAAATAAATAGATATAGTTGAAATGATCCTCTGATCTTCTGCATTTATCTATTGCGTTTTTTACTGCGCATTCCATATCAGTCGCATCCTTTTCAGGCTTTAGGCTGATTACTTCTCTTGAATAAGTATTAATAGTCTCTCTTTCTTCATCTGTTACAGAATCAAAATCTCCCACGGCAATATCAATCTTATAGCCACTTAAAATAAGCGACAAAGCTCCACGGTCTGCACCTATTAAATATACATCTTCCTCTGTATCATTTATCAAAGATCTAACCAGGTCCTCATCATAATTCCCGCCTGCGACTACTATAACCTTCATAGCTTACTCCATTATCTTAAGGAAATCACTTACATTCTTCTCTATATCATTATTAAATATTGCTGAACCTGCAACGATGACATTTGCCCCTGCATCAAGAACCTCTTTAAGGTTGCTGAGCTTAACGCCGCCATCTACTTCGATATCTAGATCAAGGTTTCTTTCTTTGGCTAAAGCCTTTACCTCTCTTATCTTTTCTAAAGCTGATGGTATAAATGTCTGTCCGCCAAATCCAGGATTTACGCTCATAACAAGCACCATATCACAGTCATCTATCACATATTTGATAGCTTCAACCGGAGTGGCAGGATTAAGAGCAACTGCAGCCTTCATGCCGGCGTTATGGATGGCCTGGATAGTTCTATGCAGATGTTTGCAGGCTTCTGCATGAACGCACATGATATCTGCTCCTGCAGCCTTATAATCATCGATATATCTTCCCGGTTCCTCGATCATAAGATGCACATCTAATATTGCATCCGGAACCGCTTTTCTTACGAAGTTAATTACTGGAGGACCAAATGAGATATTAGGCACAAACATTCCATCCATTACGTCTACATGAATGTATTTTGCTCCTGCATTATGTACCTTCTTAAGATTTTCACCCATATTGTTGAAATCTATAGAAAGCATTGATGGTGATAAAATATTCATTAGTATTTCCTCCTGCTCTTTAAAAGCTCAAATAAAGATTTGTAGCTTTCATATCTTTCCTTTGAAATGATCCCCTGCTCTACTGCTTCTTTTACGCTGCAGCCAGGCTCTGCCATATGGACACATCCTGTAAAACGACAGGTATCATTATATTTTTCAAATTCCCTATACATGTACATAAGGTCATTTTCAGTAAGATTCATAAAATCCATAGATGAAAATCCCGGTGTATCCATGATGTAGGTATTAGTGTCTATTCTTATTAATTCAGTATGGCGAGTGGTATTCTTACCTCGTTTAATCTTCTGACTTATCTCACCTGTGGCTGCTTTAAAGCCTGGTATCAGAGCATTAAGCATTGAGGATTTTCCTACTCCTGAAGGTCCTGAAAGAACTGATGTCTTTCCTTTAAGGATCTCTCTTAATTTGTCCACCCCTTCCCCTGTATGGGCTGAGGTAAGAAGAACTCTGTATCCTGCCTTGCTGTAGATATCCGCATATTCGTGGATCTTTGCTATAGCTTCCGGAGATCCGTCATCGATCTTGTTGAAACAAATGATGGTTTCAACATGCTGCTGCTCCATGTTTATAAGAAATCTATCCAGAAGTCCTAAATGAGGTTCTGGATAAGCAACCGCAAAAATGATAATCGCCTGGTCAGCATTTGCAGCCGCCGGGCGAATTAAAGTATTGCGACGTGGCAGGATAGAGATGATATTGCCAGTCAGTTTCTCTGAATCTTCTACCCTCTCTATCTCACAATCATCGCCAACCAGAGGCTTCACGTCTTTATTTCTAAAGACGCCTCTGGCCTTGCATTCATATAATTTTAAGTCCTCACAATCGACGTAATAGAATCCGCCGATTCCTTTGATAATCTTTCCCTTCAAGCTTTCACCCATTAATCTTCGCTAAATGTAAGTGTTAATGACTGGGAGAAATCTCCTGAAACGTCATTTCCTTCGCTATCCTTTGCCTCAACCTGAACTCTACCATTGTTGAAGCTAAGTCCTGATACACTTCCATCAATTGGAATTGTCTGGCTTTCACCTGATGCAGTTGTTGCTGCAGCTGTATGAACACCATCTCCATCAATGATATAAACAGTTACTGTAACATTCTTACCAGTGTAAGCTGCCACGTTATTGTTTTTTATACTACCACTGATGACGCCTGTATAAGTCTTAGCCGCTGGGCCATCACTTATTACAAGATCAACTGATGTTCCTTCATTGACCTGATTACCACTGCCAACAGACTGGCTAATAACAAGTCCCTTCTCTACTGAGTCACTATGTTCGTAAGTAACATTTCCAACGCTGAGCTTTGAAGCCTTAAGGCTGCTTGATGCAGCTGATTCACTGATTCCTGTTACAACAGGAACTTCAACTTTCTTAACTTCTGAACCGTTACTTACAACAATCTTAACTTCACTACCCTTGGCAGCCTTTGAACCACCTTCAGGTTCCTGTGAAACTATCTTATCTTTCTCAATCTCATCATCAAATTCAAATGAATGAGTTACTTTAAATCCCTGCTCTTCAAGAATCTTAGTAGCCTGATCGTCTGAGTAGCCCTTTCCTACAACAGTAGGAACTGTTACTTCTTCAGCACCAGCTGAAACGTAAACTGTGATAGCCTCGTCTTTTGCGATCTTACTTCCTTTTTCAGGATTTGAACGGATTACATATCCTTCTTTTACATCTTCGTTCTTTTCATTTACGAAGGTGATATTTGAAAATCCTGCATCTCTAAGGATCTTCTCTGCTGCAAGCTGTGTCATACCAACTACATCCTGCATATCATAAAGAGCCTTCTCTGTTGTTGCTTCTGAAGTAGCTGTTGTTGCCTTATTCTTGCTTCCAAAATGGAACCAGCCAAGGATATTACCAATGATAACAAAGATGATTATGGCAATGATAACTGCTACAGCAACACCACCGATAACTACAGCTTTCTCAAGCTTAGGATCGATATCTTCTTCGTCTCTTTCTTTTGATGATGATCTTTCATATTCAAAATCATCTTCATCGTCAGAAACCTTCTTTATAGACTGCTTCTTCTTTGGTCTTTCTTCTTCCTCATCATCAAAGTCATCTTCATCCTCAAGTAAAGCATTAAGCTTTGTTTTATCAGGAGTCGGACGTGATGAAGGAGCTTCTTCCTTCTGTCCCTGAGCCTCGCTCTTTATTGCTTCAATGTCCTTATTTGTAAAGCGCTGTGTAGGACCTGATGGAACATTTGTAGCAACGATAATATCAATATTAGGATTATTCTTAACACGGTTAAGGTCTGCAATAAGTGCAGCTGCTGTGAAGTATCGTCTCTCAGGCTTCTTCTGCGTTGCCTTTAAGATAACCTTCTCCATGCTGGAATAAATGTCAGGATAGTATTCTCTAGGTGGAACAATGTCTGTCTGAATATGCATAAGGGCGATAGCTACATTTGTATCACCTTCAAATGGCACCTTTCCGGTTACCATCTCGTACATCGTTATACCCAGTGAATAGATATCACTTCTTTCATCGCTATATCCACCTCTGGCCTGTTCAGGTGAGATATAATGCACTGATCCCATGCCTGAAGTAGATAATGTGTTTGATGTTGCAGCTTTTGCAATACCAAAATCTGTTATCTTTAATGTACCTGTCTTAGATACGATTATATTCTGTGGTTTGATATCTCTATGGATAACATGATGCTGATGAGCAGCTTCAAGACCGGATGCGATCTGTATTGAAAAATCGATTGCCTGATCCATTGAAAGTCTTCCATTAAGATTGATATATTCCTTTAACGTGATACCTTCAACCAGCTCCATAACAATGAAATTTCTTCCATTGTCTTCACATACATCATATACACTTACAATATTGGGGTGTGTAAGTCCAGCCGAAGCCTGTGCTTCTACTCTGAATCTGGACACAAAATTCTGATCATTTGAATATTCAGTCTTAAGAACCTTGATAGCTACATATCTCTTAAGTCTTGTATCCTGTGCTCTATAAACTGTTGACATGCCCCCAGTGCCGACAACATCTATTATTTCATATCTTTCATCAAGTATAGTTCCTGATTTTAACATCTTATATTTACCTCGCTATATGGATATTACTACAGCAGAAATGTTGTCGTTTCCACCATAATAATTAGCTCTGCCTATCAAAGCCTCAACTATTTTTTCTTCATTTTCTGTCTCCATGACTATGTCACGAAGCTCATCATTCTCAACCATGTTGGACAGTCCGTCAGAACACATAAGTATTCTGTCTCCTTCCTTAACATCGACCTCGAAAAAATCAGGCATTGCTTCATCACGTGAGCCCATGGCTCTGGTTATAATATTCTTTTCCGGATGATTTCTTCCTTTATTTCTATCCAGCTGACCACTCCGGATAAGCTCTTCAACCAGTGAATGATCCATAGTTATCTGTCTTATCTCATCATTAATAAGATAAAGTCTGCTGTCACCTATATTCCCAACATAGAGCTTGCCATCTTCTATAACGCAGGCAACCATAGTGGTTCCCATGCCCAGCTTCTTGCTGTCTTTCTCTGCTTCCTTATATACTTCACTGGAAGCATATACCATGGCTCTTTTTAATAAGGATATAGGATTTCGAATGGTGGAGTTTTTTACAAAGTCAGTAACAATGTTAATCGCATATCTTGATGCGAAATCACCCGCTGCATGACCTCCCATGCCATCCGCTACTATATATAAGTTCGGTAAAGGACCTATAGGCTCATTACATAAAAAAATGTTGTCCTGGTTAGAGTCTCTCTTCCTTCCTGTATCTGTCTTTCCACTGGATAACATACAAAACTCCTTAAAATATCTAGTCAATCCTTAGCATGTTTTAATCTAAGCTGACCGCAGGCGGCATCAATATCGCTACCCATACCTCTTCTAATAGTAACATTTATTGATTTTTTTTCAAGTGTATTTTTAAACCGCTCCGCTGACTCCCTTGTACTGCCGCTAAATTCAGTCTCCGCAACAGCATTTATAGGTATAAGATTAACATGTCCATGCATATCGCTTAAAAGCTTTGATAGTCTCATGGCATGTTGTTCTGAATCATTTACCCCTCTAACAAGGCTGTATTCAAATGTTACCCTTCTTCCTGTTTTATCAAAATAATACCTGCAGGCGTCAAGGGTTTCTTTTATGGTATATCTCTCTGCCACCGGCATGAGATTCTTTCTTTCTTCATCAGTTGTGGCATGAAGTGAAAGGGCAAATGTTATCGGAAGCCCCTCATCTGCAAGCATTTTTATCTTAGGAACAAGTCCACAGCTTGAAACAGTGATATTTCTAAGACTGATGTTATAGCCCTGTTCATTAGATATAAGCTTAAGGAATCTTATCAGATTATCATAATTATCAAGAGGTTCTCCCGTTCCCATAACTACTATGTTTGAAATTCTCTCTCCGGTTAATTTCATAGTAAGATAGATCTGCCCTAACATTTCTGATGGGGTAAGGTTTCTGATCTTTCCACCGATGGTGGAGGCACAGAACTTACATCCCATGGCACATCCCGCCTGAGATGAGATACAGATGGAATTTCCATGATGATATCTCATAAATACTGATTCTATCATCTGTCCATCTTCCATTCTAAAGAGGAATTTAATGGTTCCATCTTTAGCAGAAGTCTGCCTTGTCTCTTCCTTAACAGTGATAAGTTCTTTACCTATCTCTTCTTTTAAGTCCTTAGGGAGATTTGTCATCTCTTCCACATTCGTGGCATATTTCTTATGAATCCACTCAAAGACCTGCTTCGCCCTGAACTTAGGAAAACCAAGAGATGTGATATATTCAGTTAATTCATCCATATACATGGATCCTACGTCTTTTTTCATATCATTTTCTTCCATTATGTTTTTGCCCCAGTCCTGGTCAAATGTCTGGGACATTGTGTTTATGCCACAAGTCATATATCAAGGGCATTTTTATTTTTCCCCAGTCCTATATCATGGACATTTTATTTACGACGCATTATGCAGTAATAAAAACCGTCTGTGTCATCTCTTCCCTGAAGGAAAAGTCTTTCCTTAATCTTTTCATATTCCTTATTATCCTTAAGGAATCTCTCTACATTTCTTTCATTTTCTTCAGGATTTATAGTACAGGTTGAATATGAAAGTATTCCCCCATGTTTAACATATTCTGAAGAAACATTAAGCATTTTAAGTCCCATCTTGGAAAGTGCAACTAAGTCCTGAGGGCTTACCCGGTACTTGATATCATTCTTTCTTCCCATTACTCCAAGACCTGAGCATGGTACATCACAAAGAACAATGTCATATACGCCGATAGAATTCACATCACGAAGTAGCGCATCTTTTCTCTCGCAAATGACTCTGTCATCTATTTTAAGTCTCTCAACATTTTCTCTTATAAGCTCTAACTTATCTTCGCTTATATCACGGCTTCTTACCTTTGCGCCTTTTTCTGCAAAATAAGCTGTCTTTCCACCTGGAGCAGCGCAGACATCAAGGACCTTATCCCCTTCCTTAACTCCTGTAGCCACAACGGAAAGCATTGAGCTTATATCTTCTACTGAGAAATCTCCTGTCTTATATCCCGGAACTCTTCTAATAAAGTCATATCCACTGATAAGAAGGGCATCTTCTGCCTCCTCAGATTCTTCAACTGAAATTCCAGCATCAAGTAACTTCTTCTTTAAGGTTTCTTTATCTGTAACTACTCTGTTAACTCTTATTGTTGTAGGTCTGTCCTCATATAATGAAGCAAGGATCTTTTCTGCAGTTTCTTCTCCATATGAATTCTGAAGAAGATTTACGATCCATCCAGGGATGGAGTACTTAATAGAGATCTTTGACTGAATAAGTTCGTCAATCTCTTCTTTCTTACGACTGACATTTCTAAGAATAGCATTTACAAATCCTGAAAGTCCTGCTAATTTATGAGCCTTGGCAAGGCGAACTGCTTCATTTACCGCAGCTCTCTCAGGCACAGAATCCATATATCTTATCTGATATATGCCCATACGAAGGATATTTCTTATAGCCGGCTTCATTTTATTTAATTTTGTTGTGGTGAGATGTTTGATTATCTCATCAATCTGAAGTCTGTATTCCACAGTTCCTTCTACAAGCCTTGTGATAAAAGCTCTGTCTCTCTTATCATCGAACTGGATCTTTCGTAGTCCTGCTTCTAAGGCATCACTTGAAAATGTCTTATTGACGTCAATATCTGTAAGTATTGTAAGTGCTATATCTCTTGTATCTAATTCCATATTATTCTCCGCAGATAATTCCCTTCTCTAAATGGTTTCCGTTAAGAAATGCTGCTGTGTCCATCTCTTTCTTTCCTTCCGGAGTAATACGAAGCACCTTAAGGGCTCCTTCTTTACAGTTTATAACGAAATATTTCTTAGTGATCTCAATTATCTCACCTAAGGCAGCACTGCTGTCTCCTTCAACAACTTCTGCTTTTAATATCTTTGCAGACTTACCATCTATAGTTGTGTAGCAGCATGGCCAAGGAATAAGTCCTCTTATAAGTCTCTCTAATTCAACTGCACTCTTGTTAAAGTCCAGCTGTCCCATGGCCTTATCAAGCATTTTTGCATAATTTGATTTTGAATCATCCTGTGGAGTCCTTTTTGCTGTGCCATTTTCAAGCTTCTCCATAGTTGAAATGATAAGCTCAGCTCCCATATCACTAAGTCTTTCTGTAAGACTAAGTCCTGTATCCTCAGCTGTAATAGGAGTTTCAACCGCTTCGATCATATCGCCGGTATCAAGTCCCTCTGCCATATACATGGTAGTAACGCCGGTTTTTTCTTCCCCATCAATGATGCATCTTTCAATAGGCGCAGCACCTCTATATTTAGGAAGAAGGGAGGCATGAATATTAACGCATCCATATTCAGGTATCTCAAGGATTGAAAGAGGAAGGATCTGGCCATAAGCCGCAACCACTATGATCTCAGGATCTAACTCTTTTATCTTTTCTACATTTTCAGCCTCACGAAGTTTAACTGGCTGAAAAACAGGAATATCATACTTTTCTGCCATTACTTTAACTTCTGATGGAACAAGCTTTTTACTTCTTCCCTTTGGCTTATCCGGCTGTGTATAAACTGCCACAACTTCGTGGCCCTTATTTATTATCGCTTCTAAAGCACGCGCCGCAAAATCCGGCGTTCCCATAAATATAGTCTTCAAATGATCTCTCCTTAATTAAGTGGTCCTTCTTCAATATCTTCAGCATCTTCAGGAAGCTGTCCTGCACGATGAAGTTCACCCACTACATGATCTTTGTAAAGAATTCCATTTAAATGATCTGTCTCATGGCAGATACATCTTGCAAGAAGTCCCTCTGCTTCTATTGTGATAGGCTTCATATCAATATCGAAAGCCTTACATGTTACCTGCATAGGTCTCTTTACTTCGCCTGAAAGTCCTGGAAGTGAAAGGCAACCTTCTTCACCCACCTGTTCTCCTGATGTTTTTACAATCTCAGGGTTGATAAGTACAAGAGGATTTCCATCCATAACATCAATAACAACTATTCTCTTTAAGATTCCAACCTGAGGTGCAGCAAGTCCAACACCGTCAGCTTCATACATTGTATCGAACATATCATCAATAAGTTCTGCAATACGAGGAGTTACCTCTTTAACTGGTTTACAAACCTTACGTAAGATTTCATCACCATCTACTCTGATATTTCTGATTGCCATTTCTATTCTCCTTTTTAGATTATTGAAGACGGATTATAATCTACTTCTATTATTATCTCATCTTTGTTATTTTCTATCATTTCTTCTATCTTAGCATCTGACAGGATCTTTTCTATACTCTTTTTTGTATCTGCTTTAATATAGATAGTTTTCCTGTAAATGTCATTTATCTTTGCAATTCCCGGATCCGACGGACCGATCACATTAAATTTAACCGCTCTATGATCCTTTGCCTCTGCCTCATCCACCAGCGTCTCATCCATTTTCGCTGTCATGCTTTGGCACAGCTCTTTTATAAGATCTGCCATGGCACCTGCAACTTTCTCAAGCTTTTCCTCATCCTTTGACATAAGAAGGATCTGAGTAAGACATGTAGCCGGTGGAAATCTGAGAAGTCTTCTATAGGCCATCTCATATTCAAAGAAATTCTCATAATCCTGGGCTGCCGCTGTAACTATGGCATAGTGGTCCGGCTGGTAAGTCTGTATCACTACTTTTCCCTTGTCCTTATCTCTTCCGGCTCTTCCCGCCGCCTGACAAAGAAGGTCAAAGGTCTTTTCAGCGGAGGTGTAGTCATTATCAAATAACCCCAGATCCGCAAGCACTGCGCCAACCACAGTTACTTTCTTAAAATCATGACCCTTAACTATCATCTGGGTTCCTATAAGGCAGTCCGCCTTGCCCTGATTAAATGCTTCTATAATCTGGCCATGAGCCCCTTTTCTCTTAGTGGTATCCTTGTCCATTCTAAGAGTTCTGATGCCAGGAAATACTTTCTTTACTGCCTCTTCAAGGCTTTCTGTACCAGTCCCAAATCCACCAATTAGCTTTGACCCGCATTCAGGACAAACCTTTGGTTCCGCTTCCTTATGTCCGCAATAATGGCACATAAGATAACTTCTTCCATATTCTTTATGAAGGGATAAAGACACATCACATCTGGGACATTTCATTACATGGCCGCATTTTCTGCAGGATACGTAGCTTCTATAGCCTCTCCTGTTAAGGAAGATCATGGCCTGCTGTCCATTTTTAAACGCCTCATCCATAGCTTTATAAAGCTTTTCAGATATCATGGTCCTGTTGCCGCGGCTCAGCTCTTCTCTAAGATCCACCACTTCAACTTCCGGCATTTCCTGCCCCCTGGCTCTCTTATAGAGATTGATCAGCTTATACTCTCCAGCCTTCGCCTTAAAATAAGACTCAACGGAAGGTGTGGCAGATCCCAGTATCACTGCCGCCTGATCCAGCCTCGCTCTTTCAATGGCAGTAGTCCGGGCATGATATTTAGGAGTCGTCTCACTCTTATAAGCCCCGTCATGCTCTTCATCTATTATTATCAGTCCCAGATTGTCAAATGGAGCAAACAGCGCAGATCTAGGGCCTATTATTACATCCACATCTCCATTTACAACCTTCTGGAATTCTCTATATTTTTCTCCTTTAGATAAAGAAGAATTGATTATGGCTATCCTCTCATGAAATACCGTAGCAAATCTTGCCACTGTCTGATAAGTAAGAGCAATCTCCGGCACCAGCACTATAACCTGCTTTCCCTGTTCTATAACATGCTTTGCAGCTTTAATATAGACTTCCGTCTTACCAGAACCAGTCACACCCTTAATAAGATAGGTGTTTCTTTCTCCCTTATCATAATCTTCTTTAAAGATATTTATGGCATTCTGCTGTTCTTCATTTAAAGATTCCACAGGCACCATATCTGCAATATATTCTCTGGTATCTTTCCTTACAGCAGTCTTTCTAACCTTTTCCTTTACAGGAGTTACAGTATTTAAGGCCGCTATCATGGTGCCGCCATAATAATCTTTTATCCATCCCGCCAGTTTAATAAGCCTGCTTTCTACAGGCAGCTGCTTTGATGGACAATCTATTATCTTCTTTATTCTATCTTTTTCTATCTTTGGCTTGTGGGATAATCCCACCACATAACCAAAGCGCCCATTTTTAAGTGATCCGAAAGGTACTTTAACTCTTGAACCGATATTTATATCATTTATCATCTCTTCCGGAACAGCATATTGAAATGTTTTATCCAGATCAGCATGGCTGATATCTATAATGATATCTGCATATAATTCCAAGATATTTCCCCTTTCTAAAAAAAATACCGAATATAAACTATTCAATATAAAAGGCGAACACTTCTGTCCGCCTTATAGAATGTCTTATATATCTAAATTATTCAGCGTCTTCGTCGTCACCAACGATCTTAACCTTGCTCTGGTACAGCTCTTCAACTGCGATTGAGAGTGGCTTCATACCGTCTGTGTTTGAGATGTATGGATCATCACCACCGATGATCTGTCTAGCGCGCTTAGCAGTTGCAAGCACGATTGAATAACGGCTCTGAACTACTGGCTGCTCACCTGGCTCAACGTCTGAGTTAACAACCTGCATAAGGTCACTGTAAGATGGATGTATCATATTTATATCTCCTTTCAGGATAAAAGCTGACTAAAACTGTTCCAGCTCTTTTTTAATCTCTTCAATAAATTCTACATTGTTTTCACGTTTGCATTTCTCGCCTAGTATAACCGAATTAACGGTATCAATGCAAGTATTTAAATCATCATTAACGACAATATATTCATAATTATCAATAATTGCTGATTCTTCAAAGGCTCTATGCATACGTTTTGCTATAACTTCTTCTGTCTCTGAGCCTCTTCCTGTAAGTCTGTTCTTTAATGTGCAAGTATCTTTAGTTGTGATAAAGATCATAACAGCATCCGGATACTGTGACTTAATATTCATAGCACCCTGTACTTCAATCTCAAGTATTACATCTTTCCCCTGCTGAATGCAGTCCTCTACAAACTTTCTTGGTGTTCCGTAATAATTATCAACGTACTGTGCCCACTCAATAAGGCCATTATAATCTATAAGATTCTTAAATTCGTCTACAGTCTTAAAATAGTACTCTCTTCCGTCTTCTTCACCTGGTCTTGGATTTCTTGTAGTAGCTGATATTGAAAGTTTGTAGTCATACTTCTCGCAAAGTCCTTTAACAACAGTTCCCTTTCCAGCTCCTGAAAATCCTGAAATTACAATAAGTCTTCCTCTTTTTTCCATCTTTTCCCTCGTTATCTGATAATTTGTTTTCCCCAACCAATATCTTATTCAAGGTTCTGAATCTGCTCACGTATTTTCTCGATAAGTGTCTTTAACTCAATTCCAATATTTGTGATCTCTGCATCCTGTGATTTTGAAAGAGTAGTATTGGCTTCACGATTCATTTCCTGAACAATGAAATCCAGCTTACGTCCAACTTCCCCGCCACAATTAAGCATCTCTCTTACACCATCAATATGGCTATGAAGTCTTACCATCTCTTCATCAACACATATCTTATCAGCATAGATAGTTACTTCTGCAGCAATACGTGATTCATCTATTTCTTTTTCTTCCAATATCTCTCTTACCTTAGTAAGAAGCTTCTCTTTATATGCAGCAACTATAGATGGATAAGCTTCCTCAATTCTTGCCACAAGATTGCTCATCTCATCAACTTTTGAAAGAAGATCAGCCTTTAAATTCTCTCCTTCAACAGTTCTTGCTTCTACGAATCTCTCGCAGGCTTCTCTAACAACTGTATCGATACATTTGTACTGCTCTTCATCAACATCATTGCCCTTATCTTCCAACTCAAATACATCAGGAAATCTTCCAACTACAGTTGGCTTAAGCTCTTCAGAAAGCCCGAAATCCTCATTCATCTGATTCAGATAATTGATATATTCTGCGGCAATATCCTTATTATATCTAACGACTACGCCAGCGTCTGTTAAATCTTCATATGTTATATAAACATCAACCTTACCTCTTCCAATGTATTCTGAAAGAGTTTTTCTTATCTGCGCCTCGTACTTATTAAGTTTTCTAGGCATCTTGATTGAAATATCTGCATAGCGATGATTAACCGATTTAAGTTCTACTATTATCTTCTTAGTCTCATCTATCATCTCGCTTCGGCCAAAGCCGGTCATACTACGTACCATAGATTTACCTCTTTTTAAAGATTAACTAATTTATTCTACTATCTAAACTAATAAATTTCAAGACTGCTGTAAGATTCCTGTAATGTCTGGTTCGGCTACCATGGAATAGTTCGTATGATAGATTACGAACCCAGGCTTTTTTGCAGGTGGCTTCTTTAGATTCTTCTTTTCGGTATAGTCAATTTCCACCTTTGGTGCTTTTCGTCCTGAAGAGTAATATGCGGCAAGTCTTGCTGCTTCTTCATATACCGAATCCGGCAATTCTTCTCTTCCCTGTCTCTTTACTATAACATGGCTGCCTGGCATGTTTTTAGCATGGAACCACATATCATTCCCCTGGGCAAAGGTAAAACTTAAATAATCATTCTGAAGATTATTCTTTCCTACGTAAATGTCATATCCCTCGCTGGATTTAAAATGAAGTGGCTTTTGTGCCTCAGTCTTTTTCTTTCCCTTTTCTTTTCCTTTTCCTGAAGATCTTACAATCTTATTATCCACTAATTCCTGTCTTATTTCATTTAAGTCCTTAACTGTTTCTGCAATACTAAGTTCATGTTCAACAGTCTTTAGATATTTAAGGTCATCCTCCGTCTCCACCAAAAGGTCAGTTAAGGCTATAAAAGTTCTCTTCTTCTTGTTATATTTTTCAAAGTATTTCTTTGAATTTTCTGAAGCGGATCTGTTAGGGTCAAGCGGGATCTCAATCTCTTTATTGTCGTAATAATTAAGGCATTTAAGACTCTTCTCCCCGCCCTTTAAACTGTAACCATAGGTATTCAGCAGTTCTCCGTAGATCCTGTATTTATCCCTGTCTTCCGTATCCTTCATCTGTTGCAGCTGAAGGTCATACTTCTTTGCAGTTCTTTCTATGGCATTATTTATCAAATGACGCAGATCGCTGGACTTTTGTTTTATCAGTGATGCTGCACTTTTCTTTGAATAAAAATCTGCGATAAGGGCTGATATAGATTCATAGGCCACTCCGTTATCGTAATGCTTAAGTTCCATAGAGCTGTATTCCTTTGGAACTCCATCGACCATATACATATATGGCTTATAATCACAGTCCTTTATGTTTTGGATCAGATTCATAAGTTCTTCCTTAACTTTAAGGAATTCTTCTTTGGTCATATCCTCTGAGGATTTTCTTGGATCCACCTTTGCCCTGTAAAGGATTTCTTCTCCGGTGATCTTGCTGAAACCCGTAAATGAATTATAGATCTGCTTTGACACCGGTCCCGGCTGTCTTAAGATATTTTCTAATTCTGCCTCATTTACAGTAAGGGGATCAACTTTTCCCTGAGCAGGAGGCGCTTCATAAGGCTGTCCCGGAAGGACTATTCTTACAGAACTGATATCATTACTTACTCTTCTTATACTATCTATTATCTTTCCTGTTTCATCCACGAAAATGATATTGCTATATCTTCCCATCATTTCAACGATAAGGCGTTTTTCCTTTAGATCCCCCATTTCGTCCAGATGTTCGATGTGGATTGAGATTATTCTTTCAAAACCAGGCTGAGTTATATCTACAATTCTTCCATTACCGATGTATTTTCGAAGAAGCATACAGAAGTTTGGCGCCACCATAGGAGAGGCCTTGGTTTCATTTGTAAGATAGATAAGGGGCAGACTTGAATCTGCTGTAATAAGGAGACGGTATGTGTCCTTGTTGTTTTTGATTATCAGATTTAATTCCGCTTCTTCCGGCTGCTGAACCTTATATACTCTGCCGCCTATTAATTTTTCTTTTAATTCAGCTACTATGCTGCTTATTGTAATTCCGTTAAAAGCCATCTTTATCTCCGATCAAATGCTCTTAATTGATATGTTCTCATTAAACATTTCTTATTAAATGTTTCTCATTAAATATTTCTTAGTTTAAATGTTTCTACGAAAAAGTAGCCAGCTTAAAATGAAGCTGGCTATTTTTTATTCTTTCGATTTGTTCGATTGAATTATCTTACAGAGTTCTTCACTCTATTCCCTGAATACTGCAGGGGCTTAGATCTCATTATATAATCTTTCATAGATCTTAGCTGATTCAGCCCAGCTGTAGTTTTGATCCATGGCACGTTCTACAAGGCCTTTCCATGCAGCTTTGTTATTGTAATAAACCTCTTTAGAATAATTGAATGTATTAAGTAGTTCTCTTGCATCATAATTTGAGAATGAGAATCCTGTTCCTGTTCCTTCATATTCATTGAAAGGAACTACTGTGTCCTTAAGACCACCTGTTTCTCTTACGATTGGAAGTGAACCATATCTAAGAGACATAAGCTGTGTAAGACCACATGGCTCAAATCTTGATGGTACAAGGATCGTATCACAACCTGCATACATAAGATGTGATAATTCATCAGAGAAATAAATATTCGCTGAAAGTTTTGAAGGATGAATGCCCTGATAGTATCTGAACATGTCTTCATATCTTGTCTCACCAGTACCCAGCACAACGAACTGTGTGCCGTCTGTCATCATGTCATTCATAACACGGTCAATAAGATCAAGGCCTTTCTGATCTGTAAGTCTTGAAATGAGACCAACCATATAACAGTCAGGATCTTCCGGAAGTCCAAGTCTCTTCTGAAGAGCTACTTTGTTCTTCTTCTTTCCTTCCAATACATCCTTTTTAGTATAATTAGCCGCTATCTTATTATCTTTTTCAGGATTATATACGTCATAATCAATACCATTTACAATGCCCCAGAGAGACTGCCATCTGGCTCTTAAAAGGCCATCAAGCCCTTCACCATATTCCGGTGTCTGTATCTCATGAGCATAGGTATTTGATACTGTTGTTATCTTATCTGCATATACAAGACCGCCCTTAAGCATTGATGCATCCTTATGGAATTCCAGCTTGTCTGCTGTAAATACGTAGGATGGAAGTCCTGAATCTGCCTGTATTGTTTCAATGTCCCATCTTCCCTGGAATCTAAGGTTGTGGATAGTCATGATGGACTTCATGCAACTGAAAAATGGATTATTCTGAAACATTGTATTTAAATATACCGGTACAAGTCCTGCCTGCCAGTCGTGGCAATGAAGGATATCCGGCTGGAATCCTACTGCTGGAAGGATTGATAAAGCTGCCTTACAGAAATAGCAATATTTCTCAATGTCCCATTTTACATCGCCATAAATATTGAAACCGTTGAAATACTTTTCATTATCAATGAAATATACTGGAACACCTTCGTATTCAAGGTACATGACTCCAACGTATTCCTGTTTCCAGCCCAGATCCATCATGAAATGTGTGATGTATTTCATGTTGTTCTTATATTTTTCTGGAAGGCACATGTACTTAGGCATTATGATTCTTACATCATATTCATTTTTGTTGAATTCCTTAGGTAAGGTTCCAACAACATCTGCGAGTCCGCCTGTTTTGATAAATGGTACACATTCAGATGCAATATAGGCAATCTTCTTCATATAGCAACTCCCTCCTGCTTCACTTTTATCATCTTCTTTATCATATCGATACAGCCCTGAATTCCTAATTTGTAGGAATTCAGTGAAAGATCATACTGTGTAACATCTCTCCAGTCTTCACCGGTATAATAATGATAATAATCCTGCTTCTTTTGATCCACTGACTGAATATATGATTCCAGTTCTTTATCCGTCATATTGTGAACTGAAGATGCTCTTTTAATTCTAAATTCCATAGGTGCGTGTATGAATACGCTGAGCACATCCGGTCTGTCTTTTAAAATGTAATTTGAAGATCTTCCTACTATAACACAGCTTTCTCTATCTGCCAGTTCTTTTATGATCTCTGACTGATATTCATAAAGATTCTTCATAACTACAAGATCCGATCCAAACTCTGGAAGTTCTTCGTCAGGATGGCTGTCGTATTTTTCTTTTGCAATGGTAAACAGTGCAGTTCCTTTAATTCTTGAATCGTGTGCCACTATATCAGAGTGCATACTCTCATTAGTTGATACAAGTCGAAACATTTCACTGTCATAGCAGTTGATCCCCAATTCTTCCGCCAGTCTCTTACCAATCTTAAGACCGCCTGTTCCATACTGTCTTGCAATAGTAACAATGATCTTATTTCCCATACTGACTCCTCCTCCTAATCCAGATATACTCCTCCGCATTTCTCAATGCATGCTTTGGTAAGGCAATCCATAGCGTCAATATAATAATCACCATTCAAACTGTAGTTTATGGCAAATACAGAAAGTTCTGTACAAGCAAGTACAACAGCTTCGCAGCCTGCCTTCTTTAACGAAGACACAACTTTACTGAACTGATGCTTATTACCTTTTTCACCACGTTTTATCTGATCATAGATTAAAGACATTACAAACTTCTGCATTTCATCAGAAGGATAAACCACTTCTATGCCAAGTTTGTTTAATTCTTTTTTATACAGGTCGCTTCGGATGGTTCCATCTGTTGCCATAATGCCAACTTTCTTAATACCTTTTTCTTTAACCTGTTTTGCAGTTTCTTCTATCATATTGATGAAACCGCCATTCATCATTTCTTTAAATTCATTTGCAAAATAATGTGATGTGTTGCAAGGAACCGCAAGATATCTGCAACCTGCATTTTTAAGCATTTCAATATCTTTTTCTAATACACCTAAAAGGTAATCTTCCTTTCCTTCAAGGATATATTTTGTTCTGTCCGGAATTTCAGCATGTGAATAGATCAGGATATTAATATGATCCTGGTCACATGTCACTTCTGTATTATCTATTATTTTCTTATAGAGAACTGATGTTGCTTCTGGCCCCATTCCCCCTAAAATTCCGAGCATTGATTTAGTTTGTGTCATGTTTATTTCCTATCCAGTCTTAAAAAATCTACTGCAGCATTCTCCCTTCAATGTTGCAGAACTGTATAACAAGTATATCATATTTTATGTTAGAACTATACCTTCTTTTTAATTTCTTAACTATTTCTTTATATTTCTTTTTCTTTTCTATTTTCATTTAAAGTGATATACTTCTCTAGGATTATTTAATTAAGGGAGATTAAATATATGCAATTTAAGGAACAGCCATTTATTCCTATGCTGTTTGGCGGTGATATAAATACTTACAGCGTAGCAAGGGCATTTTATGAGGAATATGGGATAAGATCATTTGTCTTTGGTAAATATCCTACAGGACCAAGTTATGGCAGTAAGATCATTTCCTACCATGCAAATGTTAAAATCGACACTGATGATTATTTTATGAAGGTGGTAAAGAAGTTCTGTAACCTTCACAGCGATAAGAAAGTGATCACAATTGGATGTGGTGATTCATATGTGGCACTTCTTAGCCGTCACAAGGACGAACTTCCAAAAAATGCAATAGCGCCTTATATAGATTTTGAACTTATGGATAAGCTTCAGCAGAAGGAACTCTTCTATAGTCTTTGTGATAAATATGGTATTGATTATCCTGATACTTATATTTATAAGAAGGGTATGGATCCAAATGCTGCTCTTCCATTTAAGTTCCCAGTGATCCTTAAGCCATCTAATGGTATCAATTACTGGCAGCATGAATTTCCTACTCAGGAAAAGGTTTATACTATACGAGATCAGGAAACACTTGTTAAGGTTATAAATGACATTTATGGCGCAGGATATGATGATTCACTTATCATCCAGGATATGAT
>JAFOIV010000034.1 GCA_017420535.1 Eubacterium sp.
TGAGGTATAAATATTATTTCCGTCTGAGTCCACCACCAAAACACATAACTGATATCTCTCTGAAATCGTCTCTATATCTGACTCTGGATCTTTATTATCCATAACCGTCACTATATTTTCTATCGCATTATCAATTTCTTTCTTCTTAATTGATTTATAGAATCTGTCCAGATATACTGTCTGAAACAGCCACAAAAGGCAGATAAGTATACCACAAAACCCTATCATGTAAATAAATACTTTCCACTTTATGCTTATATTACTATGCTTCAAATCTGTATCCAACTCCTCTTAATGTGACTAAATATTTTCTATATTCTCCAATACTGCTTCTTAGCAGTTTAATATGTGTATCTAAGGTTCTGTCGTCTCCAAAATAATCGTATCCCCAAACTTCTGTAATGAGTTTTTCCCTTGTAAGAGCAATTCCTTTATTCTTTATGAGATAAAACAGTAAATCGTATTCTTTTGGTGTCATACTCACTTTTTCTCCATCAACAGTGACTATTCTGCCTGTAAAATCCACGTGGAGTCCTTCAATATCAAAAACATCGTGAACATCATCTTGTGAACTACCTCTATTTCTTCTTGACAATACCGCTCTTACCCTCATCATAAGTTCCCTTGGTGAAAATGGTTTCACTACATAATCATCTATACCAAGTTCGAAACCATGAATTTTATCATATTCCTCACCTCTTGCCGAAAGCAGGTAGTGTCAAGTTTACTACCTTATTTTTTATTAAAAACCTTTATTTTAGGGAGTTTGCAAACAAAAAGAGCATTGACCTCCCTTTTGTGGTATAATATCCGCGACCAAACATCAACTATACAAAGGAGACAATGCTCATGGACATTATACTATACTTATTAAATTACATCAAATACCAAAATAAAATCATTGGTCAGTTACTAAACTTTATCTGCAGATACATTCCTCTCAAACAGTGGGCTTTCGATGATTCCCATTCTCCCAAGTATCAGAAGTTTAAAATTGATGAGCTTCCCAAAATCATATCCTTCAAACAGGATTGGGAATGGACTGACCTCATTTCCTACTACAAACAACGCTATAACAAAACCATCAAACCTGTCTTTCGTCGTGGCGAATGTAATATTCCCGAGGACTGCCGCTGTCACCTTTGCAATGCTCCGTTCCAGTATCTTATGTGGAATGATGGCAAAAAGAAAAGCCAGCTTCTTTGCAAGGTATGCCAGAATCGTTTCTCACCTTCTGACAACAGTCGTTTTTCAAAAACCTCTGTTTTAAGATGCCCTCACTGCTCTCATACACTGGTTCACAAGAAAGACCGTAAACACTTTATTATCCATAAATGTGTTAACCCCAAGTGCCCTTATTATCTCCATAACCTTAAGAAGGTTGATAAAGAGCATCTGGAAGAAGACTATGGCAAAAACAAGTACAAACTCCATTACATCTACCGCGAATTCACGATAGATTTTTTTAAGATGGATTTAAACTCTCTGCCTAAAAATGCTTCTTCTCTGAAATTCAGTAAGTTTGATTCACACGTTATGTCTCTTTGCCTTACGCTGCATATTAATCTTGGATTATCTCTTCGCAAGACAAAACAGGCTTTAAAAGACCTTTACAACATCAGCATTTCACATCAGACCATTGCCAACTACTGCAAAACTGCAGCCATATGTGTTAAGCCTTTTGTTGACAACTACGATTATAGTGTTGGCAAGGTATTTACAGCAGATGAGACATACATCAAAATACGTGGTATAAAGTCCTACATCTGGTTCATTATGGATGCCGCCAAACGTTCCATTATCGGCTATCAGGTATCTGATAATCGAGGTGTTGGACCCTGCATACTTGCAATGCGTATGGCATTTAAACACTTGAAAGAAATACCTAAAGACTTTAAATTTATCGCTGACGGATACAGTGCATATCCTCTTGCTGCACAACAGTTTTTCCGTGAATCAAAAGGTAAAATTAACTTTGATATTACCCAGGTAATTGGACTTACCAACGACGATGAAGTATCAACAGAGTTTCGTCCCTTTAAGCAGATGATTGAACGACTGAATCGTACATACAAAGCATCTTACAGAACTACTAACGGATTTGATAACATCGACGGTGCCAACTATGACCTTGCTCTCTGGGTTGCCTACTATAACTTTTTAAGGCCTCACAAACACAATAAATACAAGGTTCTCAATAAAGTGGATGAACTGTCCAATGCCGACAACATGCCTGGAAAATGGCAGTTGCTTATCTATCTTGGACAGCAGACAATTCTAAATCTCCAAAAAGCCGAAGGCTCTAACTGTTCTTAGATTCTGAACCAGAGGCATAATAAACAGCCACCAGAATCTTTGATTCTGGCTATGCCCTTGATGGCTCAACAAAAACTGCTACACTGCTGTGAGCGACGGATAAAGAACTAACTGTTCTCTTCATCTTCACCGTCGGCAACCGCCTTACAGCAGTTTTTGTTGTGCTGTCAAGGGTGGCGTCACTCATCAAAAGATTAAATATCTGCAATTTTCAAGGTTCAATTGAGCCTTTTTCTTTGGCTCTGTTTTTTCATAAGTCACTTGACACTACCTCTGAACTGGTAGTGTCAAATGATACCACCATTTTTCTATATATTTTCTTTATTTCAAAGGGATTTGCACAAAAAAAGTGACTACCCCCTAAATAACCAGTATAATTGAATCTGCGAAAAAACAATATCCGGATAGAAAGGTAATCACTATGGACATTATAATGTATTTGATTCAATTAATTCAATACCAATATAAAATAATTGGTCAACTTTTAAATTTTATATGTAAATATATCCCACTCAAACAGTGGTCTTTTGATGATTCTCACTCACCAAAGTATCAAAAGTTTAAGATTGATCAGCTCCCAAAAATCATCTCCTATAAACAAGAATGGGATTGGAAGGATCTTATCTCTTACTATCAGAAACGTTATCACAAAACTATCAGACCTGTTTTTCGTCATGGCGAATGTAATGTTTCTGAGGACTATCGTTGTTTTTCCTGCAATGCTCCATTCCAATATCTTATGTGGAATGACGGCAAGAAGCAGTCTCAGCTCTTGTGCAAAGTTTGCCAATCAAGATTTCAACCATCTTCTGAAAGCAGATTCAACAAAACTCATGTCCTTAAGTGTCCTCATTGCAATCACACCCTTGTTCATAAAAAAGACCGTAAACACTTTATTATTCATAAGTGCGTTAATAAAAAATGTCCTTATTACTTACACAACTTAAGGAAGGTTGATAAAACTGATCTTACATCTGATAAGTATAAATATAAACTCCATTACATCTATCGTGAATTCCAGATAGATTTCTTTAAGATGGATATTAACAGTCTGCCTAAAAACGCTTCTTCTCTCAGTTTCTCCAAGTTCGACCAGAATGTAATGGGACTTTGTCTTTCTTACAAGGTAAACCTTGGATTATCACTCAGAAAAACTTCTCAGGCTCTTAACGACATCCACGGAATAAAGATATCTCATCAACAGGTAGCTAATTATCTAAAGACAGCAGCCGTCTGTGTAAAACCTTTTGTTGACAACTATAATTACGAAATCGGCAACGTATTCACTGCTGATGAAACCTACATAAAGATTCGCGGAATCAAAGGGTATATCTGGTTCATCATGGATGCCGCCAAACGCTCCATTATCGGCTATCAAATCTCTGATAATCGCGGTGTTGGTCCCTGCATCATGTCAATGCGTATGGCCTTTAAACATCTAAAAGAACTCCCTGAAAAATTTAAATTTATTGCAGATGGCTACAGCGCATATCCACTTGCCGCCCAACAATTCTTTATTAAATCCAAAGGCAAAATGAAGTTCGATATAACTCAGGTTATTGGACTTACCAACGACGACGAAGTTTCCAAAGAATATCGCCCCTATAAGCAGATGATTGAACGATTAAATCGTACATACAAAGCTTCTTACAGGCCAACAAATGGATTCCATAACATCGACGGAGCCAACTATGATCTTGCCCTCTGGGTTGCTTACTACAACTTTTTAAGACCA
>JAFOIV010000005.1 GCA_017420535.1 Eubacterium sp.
CCCCGGGACTATGGTCCATTCACATTGGTTAACAAAAAAACGAGCCACAGCCCCCGGGACTATGGTCCATTATTTTGAGGCAAGGTATAAGCGGTCTTTCATTTCTGTGTCGATTCTTGTGAGTTCCTGCTCGGCTTCGTAGCGCTTTAATTTGCCTTCCTGCTGGATCTTTGTTATGTCATCGAGACTTTCGATAAGTATCCTGTTTGCTTCTCCTAAAGCTTTAGGATTAATTCTGTTATCGTCCATTGCTCTCTGGGTTTCTGCAGTAAGCATCTTAAGGTTCTGGGCGTTCTTTATCAAAAGCTGGTTTGACATATCAGTCAGTTTTTTATCTGCTGCCATGGCAGCTCTGGTGTGCTCAGCTCCGAAAGCAATAACTATCTGATTCTTCCAAAGAGGTATAACTGTATAAAGTGTTGACTGAAGCTTATCCGCCATAGCCGCTGCATTTGCCTGGAGCATCCTTATCTGTGGCGCCTGCTGAAGTGCTATAGTCCTTGTGATCTCAAGCTCCATTATTTTTCTATCCAGTCTATCGATTACCTCTGGAAGAATATCCTTACAGTCTTCAATATCCTCTCCTGCCTTTAACTTCTCCATCTTATTCTTTGCCGCTGCAATCTTTAGATCCACCTGCTTAAAATATTCCTGATTCATGTTATAAATCTGATCTAACATGGCAGTATCTTTCATTAAACGTAACTGATGGGCCTCCAGCGATCTCTCAATCTTTTCAACATTTTGAGATATCACGTCATATTTATTTTTTAGATTAAGTTCTTTTGACTTCTTCTTCCAAGGGAAAATGCTTCTCTCCTCTTTTTCATCTTCACTTGTATCCGTCTGAGACAGATATTCCACCGTCTTATCAATGGTGTCGCTGATCTCGTCAACATTATTTTCTCCAACGCTCTTGATCATCATTTCCGAAAGTTCAGCCATTTTTTTCTGAATATCTGCACCATATACTGTAATACTATTTGAATTTTTTATATCCAAAAGCAGAAGGTTTTCTGAAAGCTTCTCCCTGTCTTCATCACCCAAATATAGTTCTGGATTATCCGTTAACCTGCTTAATAAAGATAAATCATCCATTTAAAATTCCTCCAATCGGCCCAAAACAAGGCTTTCTAAACTGTCTCCTGTCCCATATAGGACGGTATTACTATCTTATCTCTGATACCTATTTTATCCAAAAATGCATCTGTGTCCTCATAGATATCATCACCTTTTATTTTCATTTCAATAGGCGAACCAATGTAAATATCATCATCTTGAATGTCCATGACCATTCTTGTAATAGTTTCATTTACTACTTTACCATAACTAAGGCCCCACGCTTCTTTAAACGGCATAGATTCCTTGATCCTGCATATTACTCTTCTAACAAATTCCTTGCCACACATTGGATAATAGCAAAGTCTCGGAAACAGCATCTGACCTGGGCTTTTTAATCCTACCTCACATCTGAAAACCTCTGACTCCATACAACTCAGATCGAAAAGTCTGAAATCTACCATATAATTATTCATTTCCAGAAGATTTATAAGGTTAAGGGCAATGATCCCTCGATTTCTTATCTGGCTTTCTGAAGTAGTTTTTTCAAATGTAACCTTCATCCAGATACGCTTTACTTTCTTTTCCTCTGTTTTCTCAAGTCTATACATGTTTTTAGGCGCGCCGGCCACATATGCAGGAACATTTGGACGCTGTCCAACAAAGGATGTGACCGTCTTTCTCACCTTTACATTCTTCTTATTAACATGTTCTAACTGCTTTGCCAGACTTAGAAACTGATCATAATTCTGGTTATATCCTCCAATGCAGTATCTGATAGCCTCCTCTAAAGGTGCTCCCGCAAATGCTTCAGTCGCAGTCCTGCTCTTTTGCTCATAAAAAACTTCTGAATTAATATCAGGATCATTTTGAAGGAAAGTCTGCACCTCGCCTATAGATTTAAAACACATCTTATATTCAACGAGAGTATTTCTTCTACTTATCTCCAGAAATCTGCATTCTTCAGGGCTTACCCCTTTATGTTCCATATATTAACCCCTTCTTAAATTGATAATCTGAGAAAATTCTTTATAAATAGCCTCTGCATTCTGATAATCTTTTATATACTGTCCGATAAAATCCTGAATAAAAGCAAGATATGTAATATCCTTTGTCTGGATAAATTCATAATCTAAGATCTTACTCATGTTAAAACTCTGATTATCCAGATACTTCTTTATTCTTGTAGCATCTCTTGTTGTAATGATACCTGGCGCATCTCCAAAATTCTTTCTGCCCCATTCATCAGTAGCCATTCTGAAAAGCACAACAAATGAATACCATTCTGGGTAGTCATTAAGTATCCTTCTCTCAACATTATTATCGTAATTGATAAAGATTGGTGTAAATCTCTGCTGAACTGATTCTTCAATCTTTTCTCTGGAATTGTAATTGCTGTTAGCTCCATTTCCATCAGTATTACCAGCTCCTATAAGTCTGAAGTTTGGATGACGGCTTACATTTTCGCCGTTTGGAAAGCTGTAATTTGCGTCCTTTATATTTGATAAAAATGAATTAAGCTTTACAGTTGCTCTGCTGTTACCATTATCGAGCTCGTCGCAGAAAGCTATCTTTCCATACTTATAGCATCTGTAGAAATTTGGTCTGCTATAACCTCCGTTTGCAGTCTGGAAACCTAAAATGTCATATTCCTCATTGATATAACCGATATCGATAAATTCCATTTCAAGAATTCTTGCTATCTGTGAAACCATGTAAGTCTTTCCACAGCCGGAAGGTCCGATAAGATAAGGGTTTGCGTTTTCCATCACTGCTATCAGCACGTCATCAAACATCTCATGGAAATGTTCCCCTAAGGCGATCAAATGTGCCTTTCTATCCATTGCTTCCTTAAGTCTCTCACTGAATTTTCTTGATTCATCTAATAATGGATTTACTTCTGGTATCTCATTATCCTGATCAAATGAATTTACCTGAGGCTCGTAGATTCTCGCAAAATCCTGACCTGCCCCATGATATGCACTTACGTTTGCGTTTGAAGTTACTGAAATGCCAGCTGTGCCAGTTGTTCCTATGGCATTACTTGGCATATTTCCTGAGCCAGGATTCATTCCACTAAATCTAACCTGAGATGCATCCAGTACCATTTCTGTAAGTCCCTCTGGCATCTCAAGCTTTACTGTATTTATAGTTCTTTCTGCTGCATGCTTTAAGGCACTAAGTCTTTCTTCTGCCTCCGCAAATGTTTCATCTAAGAGCTTCTGCTTCTCATATAATACCACCTGCTTTTGCTCCGCAACGCAATTATCATAAGCCTGCTTTAATTTCTCATCGATGATCTTTAATTCGTACTTGGCTTTTTTAACTTCGTCATCGCATACATTTTTTACATCAACCACTGAATTTCTGGAAGTAGCATCAAGAATATTAACTCTATCATCTACTACCTTCATCAATGCTTCAATTTTATCATGTAGTAACTCGGCTGCCTTGATTTTTCCAACTACATCGATAAGAGACGTTTCACTTACATCATAAATTCCTGCCATATGATAGATTTTTTCTAATTCTGTATCATAAACCGCCTGCTTATCAGCAGAAGCAATCAGTTTTCCTGTCACATCAATAAGATTAGCTGTAAAACAATCCTCGTCAAGGAAATAAATCCTTGCTTCAACAGCATAAGGCTTTACAAAATACTCAAGGACATCGTCAGTTAAAGAAACATTTTTAGCCCATTTCATGAAATTAAATTTATCATTGAAAAGATCATAAATGGTACTATTAAATGTCCTTGTAGGGATGATACCATTTTTATTAAACATCTCTAAGAAAATTACGCTGATGTTTCCAAAATCAGGAGTCAATTCCTCATAAGGACACATTTGCGCATAAACTTCCTCAGCATATTCCATTGTACTCTTATAATTCTTTGGTGATACATCCGAAGCCAGTACTAAAACCCTGATGGCTGATGCATAAAGGCTGAATGGCTCTATCTTGCAAAAGTCCTTATGATTCTTCAGGAACATGTAACGACTGTAAAAATCTTTTACTTCTGGATTATCGTGATCACGAAGTATACGCTCCACATCATTAATAATTTCTGTATCTGCATCTTTTTCAGTTCTTGAAAATAATCCCATAATTACTCACTTTTTCTCCCATTTATCACATATTTTCCTTCCAGTTCCTGCTTGTATCTGCTTCCTGTTCCTGAAAGGAATGTATTCTGTACCAAACCTCGCTTATTGCTTAAGTTTATGATCCTAAATTCTTCATTTTTAAGTGTAAGCCCTGTCTGCTGGCTTTTTATCTCAGACCAGCCTCTTACATCTGCATAAGCCGCATCCCGCCAGAGATATGCACAGGAATAGATTTTTACATCCACCTGCTCGTTTATATCATTTTCATTATATAAAATGTAATCCATACCGAATGGCAGCGAATAGATTGCGCATGGTACAGCCTCTGGAAAATGGGCCTTAAGCCCAGTCACTTCCAGCCATTGCTGAATTAAAAATGAATCATTGCTCGCTTCTTCACTCATTGGAGCGTTGTCTTCATTCAGTGGGTTAGCATAAAGATTCACATCATAGAAGATCTGCTTTCCATTTTTCTTTATCTGCTGCATTTCTCTTAAGCTTTCTTTATTAAAGGTGAAAGATCCACTACCCTCAATCGCCTCAGAAATTGATCTATAAGAAAATGTCATTTCATTATTGTAGAAGACTAGATTTATGATTATATCTCCATTTGCTGAAAGACAACCATTTACCTTTATTGAAACCGTACTTTCATTTACCTGAAAAGCTTTAAATACGACTCTATGGTTTGTTTTTCCCACTTTATATAAAATGCTTCCTGCTCCGCGCCAGCCACATTTTCTATCGATAACTTCCACGTCAGTGCCCATAGTTTTATAGAGGCCTGACAAAAGATATTCAACAAATGGTTCAAAACGCAGGCTTAAGGATGCATCATTTACCAGCACCGGATTCTCTAATTTTTCAGCATTATAATATTTATCTAAAATTGTATCATGTCTTGGAATTTCCCCAGCTTCTAGAATCTGCCTTGTAGTTCCATCCATTATGATCATTTCTTTATTTTCTGAAGAATTATATGCTTCAAAAATCTTATTAACAAAACTATTAAAACAATGATCATTCTCGGTGTAATTCAGCTGTTTATTATCCCCATAATTAAGCAGGACCGCCGTTATACCATACTTTTGTTCCGGTCCTTTCGCTCCCGTCAGATCATAGACATGGACCATCTTTATATCTTTGATGCCCTCAACGTCTATCTCTTCCTGAGTCATTTTTCTAAAAACACTCTCAATCATTTTTTTTACCATCCAAATAGTCAAATTTGTATAATTTGCCACCCATCAATTATATAAAAACACAAAAAAAACATAAAGTCTTTTTTTTATATAAAAAATGCATTTTAAAGCTAATTCATTTATTTTTTAAACTAACGAAAAAGGTTGACATAAAAGTGGACCACAGTCCCGGGGGCAGTGGTCCATTTTTATGTCAACCTTTTTTAGGTTTTGTTATATACTGCATTGCAATCCTGTTTTCTGGGTTTGCGTCCGTTAAATATAAAATCACTAAGAAAATCCATTCCAATGGCTTCATCACAAAATATGTAATGTCGCAGGCTATCTTATTATTTCTTATCCAATCTGCCAGCGGAAATCCGTATTTATCATAGAAATTTCTCACCACTCTATGAAATCTCGGAGTCTTTTCCTCTAATACATTTTCAAATGCATTTGCAATAAGCAGTTGTCTATTGACTACGATCAAATGTCCATGGCGCACGCCTTTTCTTATAGGCTTTACCAGCTTTCTATGTCCTCCGGCTGCAACTGTGCATAAATAATGCCCATCATATTCAAGACTCTGAGGTGCTTCTTTTAAGGAAAGTCTCCATTCAGTTGTCTCTGTCCATGCTTTGATTATCGAATCCGGCTGCTGTCCAAATAAAGTCAGGATCATTATTACTATTCCCAGCAAAGGGAGTACCATTACCATTGCTACAACAGGCCAACGATATGCATCATACAAAAATAAATTAAGCTTTTTTATGAATCTGTTTTTTCCAAATTTTTCATTAAAATGGATTTCATTTTCCTGCCATTCTTTAACTTTTTCCCTAATTATCGTGATCACTATTAAAAATGTATTTAAAGGCACAAGTGAAAGAACCGCTAAAGTAAGTCCATCTTGAGATGAGCATTGAATGATCCATACAATCTGTACAGCTATGTTTAAATACATCGATGAAATGCATAAAACTGTCACAAGCGGCGGAAGGTAATTAACATCATTTGCAATTAATATACCTGCGCCTATTATCCCCAGCAAAAATATCATAAATACTGTCAGAAGAGCCCCTGTCCATATAGGCTGGTGAGTCTGGTTAGAATAAATCTGCTTATTCCACATTGCATCAAACAAAACATCACCCATTTCAAGTAATACCTTTGAAAAAAAGACTCCCAAAACAATTGTTGTAAGCCATAAAAAGTTTCTTCGCCTTTTATTCTCAGTATTTTTAAATAAAATTAAGAAGTTATAAATTGTTAATGCAATTGGGGTACCCAAAAAGAATATTAATAATAAAATCGCAAGCATATCTCTCACCTTTCATTTCAGCTTTTAAGTCAGTTATTTCAAAAATAAAAAAACTCCAACCCTTTGATGGTTGGAGTATACAATATCTTTTTACTATTTGTCAAATGTTTTTTATCGTTTTGCGATATATTTATATAAGATTACATATAAGGCTGTAATGCAACCGCTGCTCTTCTGTTAAGCTCTGTACGATCACCATAAACAGCAACATCCAGACTATTTGCTGCTTCCATTGCTTTTTCCTTTGCATCCTCTGCACCAGAAGTTGCAGCCTTAACACCTGCAGCCATAGCCTTAGCTGCATTTATCTGATTCTTCCATGTATTTCCGATATTTCCAAGAGTCTTCTGAATTCCAAAAAGCTTATTGAAATAATCTGAAAGCTTCTTTGGAGTGTTGTAATCATAATAGAAATCGCATAGACCGTCTGTATTTCTAAATACAAAATGAATATATTTCTTGCTGGCATCTGCTGAAGTTCCATCTGGAAGCTTATCAATCTTTTCAGGTGAATAACCAACCAGATCTCCCAGTCTGAAAACACATGCCTGTGGGTAATATTTTCCGAAAATAAAATGCTTATACTCTGCCTTAGCAAGAGCGATAAGTCCTAAATCCTCTAACACATAAATGTCCCCACCAAACTGAACTGGGCGCTGCTTTTTGCTTGCCTTAAGCTTTGGAACAAAAAGATCATTAAAGATCTTAGTACCATTTTCAACCTGAGCAATATGCGCATTCACCTCATCAAGTGATGCGTGCATGAAGCTGAAATATTTCTTCATTCCCTTCTTCTGACAAGTTTTTCTGCAAATGTAATTACCATCCGCGAGTTTCTGTGACTGGAGCATATTGATCTCCGCACCACAAATTGCACATGTATGTGCCATAAAAACACCTCTCTTTCACATTCCTATAAACCGACCAAAGATCCGTCCAGATTAGTTTTCAACTAATTCAACCGGATCAATAATTGAAATTATACTAGTATTTTTTTTCGACACATCACCCATTTGTATGATTTTCCCGCTATCCTAGTTAACATAAAAGTGGACCACAGTCCCGGGGGCAGTGGTCCACTTTTATGTTAACTATTTATCCCAGGGCTTTTTATCCCCGGAAGCTTTGAAATTATAAACCGGCTTGATGATATCTATGATATCCACCGAATCTCTTATAACGTCTATTATATCCTCCAAAGATTTATAGGCCATTGGCGCCTCATCAAGGGTATCTTCATTCACGGATGTTGTGTAAATCCCCTTCATAGTGTCAATATACGCCTGCATATCAAGCGTTTCCTTTGCCTTTCTTCTGGACATAAGGCGGCCTGCACCGTGAGGCGCAGAATAGTTCCATTCTGGATTTCCCTTTCCTTTGGCAAGCACGGCCCCGTCTCTCATATTGATTGGGATAAGCACAAGTTCGTCCTTATGAGCCGCAATAGCCCCCTTTCTAAGTATCATTTCCGATGTATCAATATAGTTGTGGATCGTATGAAATGACTCTCCCCCACTAAGTCCTGTTCTTTCAAGGATTATCTCTGCCATCAGCTCTCTGCTTCTTCTTGCAAATCTCTGACATATCTCCACATCGTGAAGATAGTCCTCCAAAAATGATCCATATAACCAGCAGATATCCTCCGGAACACCCAGCTGTTTTTCTTCAAATGACTTTTTTAACTCCTTAAGTGCCTGCTGAATCTCTTTTCTTCTTCCAGCCTCTTTATATTCGCGGATCAATCTGTCTCTTTCTTTAAAATACTCCTCTTTTCCCATATGAAGATCCACCGCCAGCTGCTGATAGATTTCCGCTACCTGCTTTCCTAAATTTCTTGAACCCGAGTGGATAACCAGATAAAATGTTCCATCTTCTGATCTGTCTATCTCAATAAAATGATTCCCGCCCCCAAGTGTACCAAGGGATCTCTCTAATCTTTTTGAATCTCTTAACGATCTGTAGCATCTAAGTTCAGTAAGATCAAATCTTTCTTTTCTTCCTTCCCACACGTTAAGTCCAGATGGTATAAAATGACACGCTTCATCTATCTTTACGAAATCAAGTGTCTTATCTATTAACTTAGTGGTAAACATTCCACATCCAATATCAACACCAACAATGTTTGGACAAGCCTTGTCCACAATGGTCATGGTTGTTCCTACAGTACATCCCTTTCCTGCGTGCACATCCGGCATTATCCTTACCTTGCTGCCTTTTGTAAGGTCATAGTCACACATTCTTCTGATCTGTTCTATTGCTTCTTCCTCTATAACTTTCGCGTAGCTTATAGCTGTATTTACTTTACCTTTGATCTCTAACATAAACTTTCCTCTTTCTTTTTACTATCCTTACTTCTATATTCTTTTCTTCAACTTACAGCTATATTCTAAAAAATGAAGCCTTCCCTTTCACGGAAAAAAAGTTGCGAACTATTACAATCCGCAACTTTTCTTAATTTCTGCCCCCTCTACAATCCGCAACTCTTCTGCTTTCTGAGACGTGAGCGAATCTGCTCTACAAAACTCTCAGGCTCGATCACCTTTATCATTGGACCATAGGAAAGTATCCTGATCTCTAGTTCTGTTTCGTCATCCTTATTATAAATGATTGTTATCTTATAAAGGTTTTCCTCCAACTTTTCTGCCTGCTTTTCAAAATGTGCAAAATGAAGCAGCACTCTTTCCAGAGCATTTCTTGTATCATAAAGTAAAAATACAACCTGGCTCTTACTCTGCCTGATATCTTTAAATTTTCTTTTATCAATCGCCCCTTCAAATCTTTCACATTTCCTGATTCTTCCCATGTTGATGGTCTCTCCAAAGGATCTGCCTGCAGCATATAAACGGAATTTATCATCCTTCTCAGAATATTCAAGGAATCTGGGAATCACTACCTTTGAAAGAATTTTCCCTCGTCTGTTTTCTGTCTCTATAACGAGAGGCGATTCATTTTTAATGGCGTCAAGTATCATCCGAAAATTCTTTATATAATTCTCGTCGTGAAAATCATCACCATCATTATACTTATCAAAAACAAGATAATCTTCCGGTGTAAACAAAGGTTCTACATCCGAAAGATCAAATGTATCATCCAAAAAAAGTCTCACCCTTGGATCAAGCATTACAGCTTTTATCCATCGCTTTTCCAACAAAGTCAGAGGCATATCAGGAACATTTCTAATAGGTGTATTTCCATCTGACGTGATCAGCTGCCATTTCTCATCCAGGATAGCGGGCTCCACATAAAGAAGACTTTCCTGAAATGCATTTTTCTCCACTATATTCCTTATCTCATTTTTATCCAGCGGATGATCTATCGCTCGCCTGATTATCATCGCTATTGTCTTATAATATGCACTGTATAATTCACTGAAGATCATTATTCATCTCCTTCTATACCAAGTATTTGCACCGCGTTTTACTGCACGTCTTTGGCATCTTCTTCTATCCCATAAAGTCGATACATGGACTCTATATCTTTTTTAAACATATTTTCCAAAGTCCGATTTGAAAAATGTATCTCTGTTATCCTGCAGATAAATGTCCTTATCCATGGGATCAGCTCACTCGCATCATAGACATCAGCTGAAAAACGGCTGGTATTCTTATCGAGCTTAGTTACATTTCCGCAGCGCTTTTCTCTTTCAAGCCTCTTCTCGATATGGCTTTCATAATCGGCATAATGTATTGTGAATTCAACATGCTCTAAATTCTCCTGAGCATATGAAGATTCATTTTTATCATCTACGGAGTTTTCGTTGCATGGGGTATTTAGATTTTTGCGATTATCTGTAGCAGTTTTTTTTCTTCTTTTGTAACTGATCCTTGAGTTTGTCTGAGTACTAACGCCCCACATATGACTTTGCATCCTGGATAATTCATCTCTTAACTCATCATATGAATCGCAACATTTTCCTATCTTTACAGAAATGATATTGTCAAGCCTGAAGCTGGAGATTTTCCCCGCATGTGAAGCAGCCATAACATATTGCCTTCCGCTCTGGGCACTGATCATTATCTTTAACGGCAGGATCTCCTGCTCACGTTCCCGGTCCTTCCTGCGATTCCAGCCCTTGATAGTAACCCAGCTCTTATTACTGATAGCAAGAAAAAGGTTATACAGAATTTCGCTATCCATTGCCCCGGTTATATAATGATGCTTAAAGCTAAAGATTGCCTCATTTTTGTCATACTTATCCAACAAAAATGACCCTATCACCCCGCAAGGAAATATTTCCGAGAAAAACTCCAACGAAGTCTGATCCAGATTAGGGCATGTCTTGGCCCTTTTATAATACATGATCTTTCCGATTTTTGAGGTTTCTATAAGCCCCTGTTCCTGATATTCCTTGAGCTTTTTTCTTATTGTGGATTCGTCAAAAGTCTTTGCTTCCTGAAAGATTGAAAGATACTCATCAATTTTTTCCTCAATCTGGCTAAGAGTTAAATCCTCGTGGTCTGCAAGAATATCCATCAAAATGAAATGCAGAGTAATATCCCTATCAGTAAAACTCTTGGTTTTCCAGGCATTGTACAGTGGATTATGCCCTAAAGTGCGGCTATCAATAGAAAGAAATACATTTTTTCCTTCCTTAGTCTGTCTGAACTGCATATAATCCCCAAGCCAGCTCTCCATTCTTCGTCTCTCATCATCATAAGACCTTTGGCTCTTGTTATTATATTCATTGCGGTTCTTAAAGCCATAAACATAAAACTCCCGCATATATTCTCTTATTCGGTTGAAATTTTTAATAGATTCATTATATGCCATATCCTTCTCCCCGCCTCCAGTTAACATAAAAGTGGACCTAGGTCCCGGAGGCTATGGTCCATTTTTATGTTAACTTAAATTCGACTTATGCCATCATCAGTATAGAGTCTATAATCCTCAGCAGCTGCTTCATAACAAATATATTTTAAATCCGTAACACTTACGTCTCCTGAACGAAGTCCAGAATATGCCGCAGATACATTTGAATTATTATTAGCATTTCTGCTTCTTTCAATATCTGCCAGCAAAAGTACCTTGCCCTTTCTTATAAATACCAGTACTTCATCTAAACCCGCCTTAACATAATGGTCACCCTGAGTAAGAACTTCCTCATCATAATCATTCCATGCCCTGAAACGTACCATTTTCATGTCCTCCGGCAGGTAAACCATTCTACCTGAAGCATTCTGCTTATAAACTGGCGCCAGCATAAGGCTGTCCCCAAGTAATAACTGGTCTTCCACCTCAGCACTTCTCTCATCTAAGTACTCAAAACCAAGTGGCTTAAAAAGCATTTTCTCCTCGAGAACCGCCTTCATAAATTCAGAATAAAGATATGGGATCAAAGCATAGCGAAGTTCCACTAGATTCTTGAAAATGTCACAGCTAGGGAACTGATACATTTCCTGCTCTCTGGTTCCTAACGCCGAATGATTACGGAAAAGTGGCGTAAATATACCAAACGCCGTCCATCTAAGCAAGAGGTCTTCTGTGGTGTCTGCTCCAAATCCTCCAATATCCGCGCCGGAATAAAGGAATCCACACATAGATAAAGCCGGCATCTGCTGAATATTCAACAATAAATGTGACCACCAGGACTGATTATCTCCACACCAAACTCCACCATATCTATGCATTCCAATGTAACTTGAGCGTGAAAACATAAGTATTCTCTTATTTGGGCAAAGTCTTTCAAATGCCTCTCCCGCAGCCTTTGTCATATTATAACCATAAAGATTATGAACTTTATCGTGACGTATTTTCTGACCCTTATATTCATGATAGAATCTGCGATAATCCTCAGCATTATTAGCAATCGACCCTACCAGATCTTTGAATTTAAAGAACGACCAGATATCCAGATTTTTCCCTTTATAGTCATCCAGCTTCTCAAAAACTTCCGCAAGATGATCCTCTGTATAAAATATCGCCGGCTCATTCATATCATTCCAGAAGCCGTCAATTCCCTGATCCATCAGCACTTTGTACTTATTTCCGAACCATTCTCTGGCGCTATCTTTAAGGAAATCTGGAAAATGTACCTGCCCCGGCCAAACAGCCGCCACCAGGTTTTCTCCATTTTCTTTTTTACAGAAATAGTCTCCTTTTACGCCTTCTTCATATACATCATAGCCTTCTTCGATCTTAACTCCCGCGTCGATAATAGGAATCAAATGAATGCCATTTTCCCTCATCTCATTTACAAAAGCTGGAAAATCCGGAAATGCCTCTTCGTCCACCGTAAAATCCTTGAAACGCTCCATATAATCAATATCCATATAAATCATATCAATCGGGATGCCAGCCTTAGCATACTCATCAGCTACGCGACGGATGTCAGATTCATTTTTGTATCCCCATCTGCTCTGGCCGAAACCGAAGGCCCACCTAGGCGGAATGTAACTTCTTCCGATCATATGACGGAAGGCACTTACTGTTTCCAGCGGACTTTTGCCCTCGATAAAATATAGATCTGCGTCAAGATCTTCAAATGAGATCTTAAGTTCATCAAGTTTCGTGTAACCAATGTCAAATGTCACCTTCCCTGGGGTATCAACGTAAATTCCAAGAGAACATGAGCTGTCAACGGATGTGATCAGTATAAAATTCTGTGATGCGTACAAAGAACGCTTGTCCTCTGTGTGCACTGGGTCGTCGGAATTATTACTGGTGTATGTCCAGCCACGCTTATTCATACCTCTTACTGTTTCACCCAGACCATAAACTCTGTCAGTTTTCTCCAACTTCATGGATAGAGTCTTTTCAGTTTCATTTATAGTTAAAAATGGGATTTTTCCTGTCATTATTTCCATATCCACTACAACTGAATCTGTAGGAATAGGATTTCCAATTCTATATTTTTTAATATCTACCATATATCCTCCTGTTTAATGTAATTTGGGCCATAGTCCCGGGGGCTGTGGTCCATTTTTATGTTAACCTTTTTTTGGACCATAGTCCCGGGGGCAGTGGTCCATTTTTATGTTAACTTTTTTCAACAACAATTATGCAGTTCGAATCCGGGAATTCCTTATCAAGTTCCACCAGTGGTGACAAATGTTCCCTATACCCCTCTTCAAAAAACTGTTTTGCCTCAATGACATTTGCCCCAAGCTCATCGAAAAACTCCTTATATTCCCTCATAGTCATATAACCGAACTGTTCCTGAACTTCATGGGCGTAAGACTGAATTCCCCAGGTGTAAGTATAAAGAAATTCCCGCATAAAATTTATGTCTCCACAAACGCTGTCACCCTCAATCTCAAACTCTCTCTTAATCTCCTTTAATCCCTTGAAATCATTTACATAATTTTTAAAGAAGTCCATCCCTTCTTTTGTTTTAAATGTAACCTTAAGCTTTTCTTTTGAGTCAGTTTTTATTCCATCTCTTATAATGATCCTTCCGCCTTTTTTCAAGGATTCGTAAGCATTTGAAAGAGCTTTCTTTACACTATCTATATTGAATTTTCCATCTTTCGTATCGGTATAAGAATAAACTTCATGCAAGATTGAAGAGAAAATGATAGATGTTGCCTTTCTCTTTTCCTCTTCTACACTTCCGAAGAAAAGCGGTCCCTCCACGAAATTATGTCTCATCACTGACCAGTTATGGTTTTCGCGCTGTTTTTTATTTGTAAGGGTTTCGATTACATTTTCACTGATGTCTGTTCCTAAGATTTTCTTGTCCGGATATTTATTTTCAAGAAGATCAAGCAGCACGCCTCCGCCTGAGCCAACATCGACAATCTCATCTCCCACAGCAAAGTCCACTATTGATTCCTTCGTTGATTCGTCGGCATCATTCATGGCAGAAAGGTAGGAATCCTCATTATTAAGCCTGTCAAATTCATCTCTTCTAAAATGGAACATATCAAATATCATGATTATGCTCTTCTCATAGCTAAGAATTCCTGATCGCTCCGCCTCGACGCAGAAGTCACATAACTTCTCTGCCGCCGCAGAAAATTTGAAGCTCACTTTAACTGTGTTACCAGCCACTACAGCTTTTGACTCCCTGCATACTACCGGGCAATCTCCGGTTAAGTTATCTACTCTCTCAACCACAAGCCCCACATGGGTTGAATCCCCTGTTTCTAAATAATGCTCAATTATTCTCTTTTTATACACATTTATTGACTTAATTCCATAATAATCATAATAAAGAACATCCTGAACAGGTTTAAACTTAAGCTGTTCAAAATCATTTCCAGCCTTTTCAAATACCAATTCAAGAATTTTCAAAATGTCCTTTGGGGCAAAACATCCAAGAGACGATTCAAAATACCAAAGATCAATGTGACGATTAAAAATATTGTTTTCAAAGAAAGTAACATTTTCCTTACTCTTTTCTGGATCTGCGGCATCCAGCATCTTTGGGCAAAGCCTGCGAAGCCTTTCATTTGAAGTAAATGGCTCAATTTTTTTATTGATTATTCCGTCAATTATTTTTTCAACATCTGCCTTAACACGGCACCAGATATCATTACTAACAGCCGCAATGATACATTTGTTAAGAAGAAGCAACATAGCTTTAAACCGCTCTTTTCCAAATGTATCCACCAGACCATACAACTCCTTATTAAGTTTTGCATCGCAAGCCACCTCGCCGCGAATCGCCTGGCCTATCAGGCCGTGAGAGGCTATAAGTTTATAGGTGCACTGGCAAATGTTACTGTCCTCATAAGGTGAGATATCATTTTGGTAAATTTCAGCCGATGCAAGGTTATGAATTTCAAGATCATAACCCATTTTCTTCCAGCTCTCTCTATCATTTAAGCTTCCACATTTAGAAACTTCAGACCATTCAAGAACCGACTTAATTATCTTTAATTCTTTTGGAGATAGTTTTTCTAAAGAATAACTTGTTGCTTCATTTGATTTATAACTTTCCTCAAGCTCCGAATCAAATATTTCAAGAGTCTTAAGCACATATTCCAGAACCTCGTTGCCTGTAATCAATGAAACACTCTTAACTCTTTCCAAATTTACAGACGTAGAATTTCCGTAAGAAAGATAGTCAAACCACTTCTTTCTTGCTTTGATTTCTTCTATTTTCATCATTTGTCTCCTGTTTTATCTGATAAAGCTTGTTGCCTGCCATGGCTCCTTCTCTGGCAGTCCGTATTTTTCTTTTCCAAGAGCAATGCTCCTCATTAAAAATGTCATATTTCTCGCAAGTGTTCTCATAGTCTGAAGTCCTTCTAAATCTTCACTAGCCTGTCCTATTTCCCTGCCATGAATGCTGTTCCAATATTGGCTGGATGCAACCGGCATGCCGCTGATCGTAAAATATTTATTCAGCTCGTCAAACGTTGCTGAAAGTCCGCCTCTTCTTGCTGAGACTACGCTTGCTCCAACCTTCATAGTCTTATTGAAATTTGTACTATAAAAAAGTCTGTCAAGGCAGGCAATAAGAGTGGCATTTGCTGATGCATAATAAACAGGAGAAGCGATCACAAGTCCATCAGCTTCCTTAAATTTAGGCACAAGTTCATTTACCACATCATCAAAGACACATTTGCCGTTGTCACGGCAGGAACCACAGGCGATGCATCCCCTGATAGCTTTATTTCCAACCTGAACGACTTCGGATTCAACTCCTTCCGCCTCAAAAACCTTAACCATTTCATTTAATGCTATACTTGTGTTTCCTCCAACTCGAGGACTTCCATTGATCATTAAAACTTTCATTTTGTCTCCTCTCAATATCTCCAACATCCTGGATTTTCAGCACATGGCCCACCCTGGTCAACATAAAAATGAGCCACAGTCCCTGGCACCTAGGTACAAATAAATGGACCATAGTGCCTGGCACTATGGTCCACTACACTCTATGGTCCATTATAGCAAAAAACAAAATGTGATAAAATAACCCTGTATTGAGTTTTACTTCATTTTACCCATGAAAGATTAGCGGCTCTTCTTCCCGCGCTTCTCATAGTCTCGGCTGATTTCCTCATCCCAGGCACTGTTATCCAACTCCTCACAAACCCTCATGCTATCGGCCTTCATAACTGAACAAACCGCCTTGGAAACCCCGGCAAATACATTTGCTGTCCCTTCTTCATCGCAAACATAGTTTACTGTTCTCTCTCTTCTTATTCCAAACTTGCTTGCTTCAGCGTATGCATCAATATTCGCTCCGATGAAAATAAACTCCCAACCATATTTTTCCTGCTGGCGCTTAACCATTTTCTCAATCTTCTCGCGCGAGTACCTGCTGCTGGCATTTTCCATTCCATCCGTTGTAATGATGACGATAGTCTTATCAGGCCTATCTTCCTTCCTTGCATATTTATGCACATTCCCGATATGATGGATTGCCCCGCCAACAGCGTCGAGAAGCGCCGTACATCCCCTTACAAAATACTGCTCATCTGTCATTTTTTTGATCTTATCTATTGGAACTCTGTCGTGAATAACCTCGCTGACATTATCAAAGAGAACCGTTGAAACCAGCGCCCTCTCCCCTGTCTTTTTTTGTTTCTCCATCATAGAATTGAAACCACCGATTGTATCAGCCTCCAGCCCTGCCATTGACCCTGATCTGTCTAAAATGTAAATAATTTCTGTTAATCCTTTGCTCATATTCATTTCCTCCTGATTTCATCTTTTATCCTGCATGAAATGACTCTTCAACCTGCAATAACATCTTTAACCTGCAATAACATTTTGTGGTTTTGTTTGATTCATGCTATGTTTTTCTTGTTTTGATGATCTTATTCTAACGAAAATGAAGCAAAAAAAGGTCAACCCGAAGGCGACCTTTTAATTATAATTTTAGTAACTTATTTGAATTCTTATATTTAATTCTATTGTGAAAAATCCAGACTCTCCATCTAAATAGTAGATAAAGGGTCAAGGCCATAGTCAAACAACACAATATCGATTTTTAAAACATTGTAATCCTCATGCTCGATGAAATATCCCACCACCGCATCCGTTTGCGATATTGGTGACAGAGCATAGCCTGCAATCCTAAGAAAATCCACAGTTTCATCCATGTTTAAATGAAGCCCCACAGCTAAAGCAAGCATTTTTCCCTTTGATGGCTTAACCTGACCTTTAAGCAACTTTGAAAAATATTGCTTTGAAATGTTTGCTGCAGCGTAAACCTCAGAATTCTTAAGCCCTTTTTTATTTATCAGCATCTGCAAATGTTTCTCAAATGACTCTTTATATATCCCTTTCAAAACATCTTCCAGTGAATTATTTGCGACTGCTCTGTCCTCTATCCTGGCAGTCGCCGCTGCTCCAAGCATGGCACAGCTTTCAGTATCTGTCTTGGACAGATTGCCTGCTTCTTCGTCCTGAATATTTTTAGGCGCCACACTGTCACTTGCATCCCATGTGTTTTCTGCGCATCTGTCTCTCGCAGCTTTCTTTCCAGCAATTCTACTAAAAAGCATCCTGACCGGAGAACTTTTCTCCTTATTATCCTGAGGTGCTTTCTCTTTATTATCCTGAGGTGCTTTCTCCTCGTCCGGTGTGCTATCCCTGCGTTGTCCGAACTCTTGCATACTTTCCCTCGTAGGAAGTATTTTCTCCTCAGCAAGAGCCATTTTCACATAGCTGTCATCTATATAGCTTGATACTTCATCAACAATCTCGCCTGATATCTTAACTGACTCATCACCAAAAACAACAAGAGTTATGTCAATTTCATGTTCTTCTAAGAAAAATGTAAACGCATCTACTGCAATCTGAATACCTGTTTTCTGCGGGAAGCCATAAGTTCCTGTAGAAATCACCGGAAATGCGATAGACTCACATCCATTTTCAAAAGCAAGATTTAAAGCTTTGTCGTAACATTTTCTAAGGATTGCTTCCTCGCCCTTGCTGGCATTTTCCCATCGAGGACCACTCACGTGTATAATGAACTTTGCCTCTAGATTAAAAGCCTTTGTGATTCCAACCTCTCCGGGCGACAGGTAACCGATCTTTTCACGTTCAGCCAGGAGATTTTCCATCCCCGCTGCTTTATAAATTGCGTAGTCTACGCCACTTCCCACTGCAACCTCAGGATTTGCCGTATTTACTATAGCATCCGCCTTAACTTTTGTAATATCATTACGAATTATATGAAATGGCATATTCCCTCCCAATCATTCACTGACATCAAGTCGGTTAACATAAAAATGAGCCACTGCCCCCGGGACCATGGTCCATTTTTATGTTAACTTAGATCCACTGATATTTTTTTAAATCAACTTTTCCATTAATAACTTCTACTCCCTCGGCCGAAAGAAGCTCCGCCTGTCTGTTTGCCCCACCAAAAGCAAATGCCCCTGACAGTTCCCCTTTAGAATTAACGACTCTAAAACAAGGAATATTTTCCGGATCAGGATTTTTATGTAAAATGTTCCCTACCGCCCTTGCCATTTTTTTATCTCCAGCAAGCTCAGCAATCTGACCGTAAGTAGCAACGTTTCCGTAAGGTATCATTTTAACTGCATCATATATTTTTCGGGCAGGCGAATAACTGATCAGGTCATAACTCTCGGCTATCATCGCTCTAATATCTTCCTCAGGAACACTTCCATCCAAAATCACCGTATTCCAATGCAATTTATTCTGATGGTATCCGGGAACCACAGACTTATATAACTTTCTCCAGAAAAATGCTTTATCCGGGTCAACCTTCAGGTTCAGGTTCATAAAACCGTCCTTTTCATAAGTCCAAAGAAATGCCTTATTATTTCCCTTATATCTGACCAGCTGCCAATTATCATCATGAAATGGAGCGTCCTGAAATGTATCAGGGAAACTCAGACCATATGCTAAAATCTCTTGTCTCTTCTTTTCTAATGACATATCCTTCTCCTGTTTTTCATCAACTCAAAATGAGCCTTTACTCACAAATTCCAGGCTAAATAAAATACTCTTCTTTATTCTTTCAGGAACTTTACATGAGTCCTCACCAAGAATATTTCTTATCCAATCTGCCTTATCCCTTGAAACATTTCCATACATATTTACGCCACATACTCCAGCTTGAATTATATTGCGGATCTTGTCATCTTCATGTGAGTAGAGCAAAATGACATATGGAAGTCTGTCCCAATATTTTCCCTTTGCCAGCATCACCGCAAGTTTTCTCTGCAATTCAACCGATTCCGTTGCAATAAATAGCTCATATATGTCCTTCGCATTATAGTGGATATCATTTGCAATTATTTCTCTATAGGCCTGTCCCATAACACTCAGTCTTTTATCCTGCAAATATTTCCAAAAAATCTCCTCTGCCTTATCCTTTTTAAGCATACCCAATGCATGAAGAGTTCTTTTCACAACTGCTGCATCATCTGATTCCAGAAATCCAATTAAAATATCAGCATCATTTTCTTTTCCATTTTCGCCAATTCCCAAAATACAAATGTTTCTATCCTGCGTATCCAGGCGATCCAGATAAAATTGTCTGATGTCTATATCCGATTTCATTTGAAGAATATATCTCGCAGAACTTCTGAGACCGGCTGATCTAGAAAGCAGCTTTTTTTCCAGTCCGTTCCAACTATCACGGACAATGCTGAATTTATGTTCTATGGCTACTTTTTGCACCACTTCACTCTTATACTCTATAAAATCATCCAGTTCCTCAATGGAAATGTCATGCTTCTGAATATAACCAGCTATCAGATATACCTGAAGCTGACTATTTTTTTCATTTCTGATAAGTTCTTTTATCTCGTCACGCTCTATCAACTTATTTTCAAGGAAAAGTTTATAGATACTTCTCCTGGCAGCCAGTTCAAAATACTTTATTTTTTTAAGATCGTAAGTTGAGATCATCTCTCTGACTCTGGCTGAAATGCATTCACTTATATTATTTATAACTCTGAGATCCCTACGCTCTCCATTTTTAACCCTGCTTAAAAATGGAAGGATTCCCAAAATCTCCTCAAAAGACATCTGATTGATCAAATTTGTAACATTTGCCGCTAAATCTCTTAAAACTTTAGTCCAATCATTTAATCTTAAAATGAAAAATGCAGCCGAATCCTTATCTTTAAATAATCTGCGGATACATTTTTCTCTGAAAAATCCATTGGGATGAAATGTTCCCAGCCTTGCTACCCACAAAAATGCTTCTTTGTCTACAATACTTGTTTCAATATCATAAAGATCCACATTTTTCCAATCAACAACCCACTCCATCGAAGTTATTTGCCTAAAATTCTCGTTTAAGTGTATCAATTGATTAGCGTTAAGCCCTCTCATATAGGTTTTAATATAATCTGCTACTCGTTCATTTACTTTTGCGTCCCCAACTACCAGTTCTTCGTATAAAACCGCCAGGCATCTAACATCCCCCTGAAGCAGATTGTCACCCAGTTGCTTTATTTTATCATTGTCGATATTTTTAGCTTTGTTGATATTTGGATTGATATCATTGTTTTTATTAAAAAAAAACACAGCTATTCTCCTTAACTTTCTTCAATATGTATAAGCTCCCCCGGAAAATGAGCCACTGCCCCCGGGACTATGGCTCATTTTTATGTTAACCAATAGGCATTTCCAGCATAATTTTTACATGAGCTAAAAATGCATCTACTTCTCCTTCATTGCTGCCCCATCCGGTCACCAGACGAATAGGCACCATTCCATCTTTCTCCGGCGCCCATTCCTGAAAGGCAAATCCTCTTTTAAGCCTATCTACCACAGGACGTGGAAGTATCGGAAAAATCTGATTTGTTGGAGATTTGCTATAAAACTCCACACCCATACTAAGAAGTCCATTTCTGAGCTTTTCAGCCAATTCATTAGCATGTCTTGCCATTTCAAAATAAATGCTATTCTCGCCGCCTTCTAACAGCGCCTCAAACTGCACACCCATAAGGCGTCCCTTCGCCATCATATTGCACTGGCGTTTGATCATGAATCTGAAGTTCTCTCCAATGATCGGATTGCGGATCACCAGAGCCTCTCCGAACAACGCGCCATTCTTAGTTCCTCCGATATAAAATGCATCTGAGAGCCTTGCCAGTTCTTTAATTGACAGGTCATTTTCCTTGCATGTGAGTGCAGAACCCAGTCTGGCACCATCTATATAAAGGAGCATATTTCTCTCCTTACATTTCTCTGAAATAGCTTCCACCTCCGCTTTACTGTAGATTGTCCCAATCTCCGTTGGCTGCGAAATATAAACCATTCTTGGAAGTACGGTATGCTCATCTTCATATTCAACAAAAGCCGCATCTATCAGGGCAGGTGTCATTTTCCCATCCACCCCTGGCATAGTGATAATGCGATGTCCGGTGCCTTCAACCCCTCCGGTCTCATGACTGTAAATGTGTCCGGTGCGGGCAGCTACTACGGCCTCGTAAGGCTTAAGCGCCGCTGCGATCACTGTAACATTGCATGGCGTTCCTCCCACCATCATATGCACATCACAATCCTCTATTCCAATAAGTTCCTTCACCAGCTTAGCTGCATGTACGCAATGTTCATCCACACCGTATCCCACAGTGTGCTCCAAATTAGTACTGGCCAGAGCTTCCATCACCTTAGGATGAGCCCCCTGACTATAATCTGACTGAAAAAAAATCATATGTATTCTCCTTTTATAACATCTCGCACCCTTTATCAACGTGCCATAATTTCATTTACTGCTTTCGGTAATTAACATGCTACAGTTCCATTTCCATCTTTTTACCAACGTCCCATAATTACATTTACTGCTCTCGCTTATCTATGGGCAATAAAGATTTCTTTGTCCATCTTATCTATTTCAAACTTGTCCGGCGAAACCCTGATTATCGCAGTTCCATACGGAGCCGTGATAAACTCCTCTAACGCAGGATCCCGCATCAAAGCTGAATTAACTAACCATAATTCAAGATTATCCGGATTATTGACATAGTCATCATCCTCATCCCCCACACAAAAATACCAGCCACTGTCCCCTTCCCTGGTTGGTTCGCTGCGCATTCCATTTTCGATCAATCTGATATCTTCATCCCAAATTCTTTTATCATCAGCATTTTTCTTTAATGCCACCGCCAGATGAAGTAAATCCTTCTCCTTTGCTTCCACCTTATACTCTAATCTCTCTGGCTCTGAATGACCGTTATCGCCATACACATAAACCAGCAGATCACCATTTTTATATAACATTGCCTTAACGGCCCCAAGATTTTCCTCATCTTTATAAAAAATAAAAAAATCCGAAAAATGATCGTTAACAAACCAATCAAATTCCGTTCCATTTTTCCCATTCATATAGAAAATGGCCCCGTCCTTTTCAAGATCGTTCTTACGAACATGCGGTGCCTTTAGCTTCAAGCTATCAAACATATATTTTTCAAGCTGTATCAAAATCCTGTTCATCAAAAATATTTCTCCTTTACTTTCAAAAAACTGGCCAAAAGCTCCCAAAATGAGTCTCAGTCCTTTTCTTTCAAAAAACTGGCCAAAAACTCCCAAAAATGAGTCACATTCCTACCGATATTTTTTTCGTGCAATAATCTATTTTTTTCTATATCTGTCGATAATCTTATTGCTCCAAACATGAGCTTCTATATATCTCTCAGGCCCAAACTTTCCGTCGTTATTCCAATCCTGTGGCAGACCGTATTTCCTGATAATCTCCAGGATTTCCTCATAAGTATAAAGCTTCTTTCTATACTCTTTTCCATCTGCGCATCTATCACTAAATGTAGGCATTGAGTCCCCATAGGTAAATGATACCGTCCGAAGATCAAATTCATCTATAGGAATCTTCAGATACTCGCTCTCCTCATACCAGCTGTAAAGCCACGGACTAAACTCCACCACCATATAATGTGGCGATTCTATTTCAAGCACACCGCCCTTTTTCTCAAACTCACACCTGAGAATCGCTTCACATCTACGTCTTAACGCAATATAATCCTCATTTCGCTGGGCACACATAGAATTAGGGCGCTCTGCCTTAATTCTATCAAGCACCGTCTTCGCATCTTCCTCTGAAATCTGCGTCAAACTCTGAAATGGTCTCGTACGCCGGTCATAAAAATGATATAAATCCATCCTTACCCATTCTCCATATTAAAAATCAAATTCCACCATAGTATTATAAAAAAAAGCATGTTCAAATGCTTCTTTTATATCATTTAGTCTTTTATTATTATAATGCTTCAATAATTCTTCAATAATCCCTACAGCTATTGGAATCTTGTCCAACTCCAAAATTTCTTCTTCATACTCGTCTATTATAATATCACACTTCCTGTTTATAAGATCAAATAACCCAATCTTATAAAGCTCCATAAATTCAGGATATGATAATGTTACAATTTCCAATTCAGCTTCATTTTCAATTCCATGATCAAAATGTTCCATAGCTGTTTTATTTTTAGGAACTACTATATATTTTTCTCTATCCATATGATCCCACTATCCATTATAGTATTATAATCTCAATTAGTTAACATAAAAATGAGCCATAGTCCCGGAGGCTATGGTCCATTTTTATGTTAACTCCAAACGAGCCATAGTCAACTTGACGATTGGCTAAAAAAATATCAATTAAGAAATGAACCCCAGTGCCAGAACATTTTCCATCGCACCAGGGTTCATTTTAAAATTTCACTTATATTTCAAACTGTTTCTCAATCTGCAGAGATCAGATTAAGGTCATCTTTTAATCTTGCAACAATCGTTCTTTCTCCCTGTCTATATTCCTTCTTTCCAAATAAGACAGCAATCTTTTGATCCTCAAGACCTCTTACTACATAATTATTATTCTCTGTCTTACCAAGTATTTCGCCTGCGAAAAACTGATAATCATGCTTCTTTATTGCCTTAAATGTTGAAAACAAATTATAAACGGCATAAAAAGGAAAAAAGTAACATATAACCAAAAATCCACCTATTCTGACACGTCCCAGATAAGTAAAGCATAAATAAATCAACACTGATATAACAATCACTACTACTATCGACGCAGGAATAAGTGCAACCGCGCTTTTCTTTGCCTTCTTGATAAACTTGTCTTCTAATTCCTTATCTATAGAAATCGGAAACAAACATTGATTATTAACCGCATTATTTAATGAGTCTTTTACTACCATGTAATACATCCTCCAAATTTAGTAACTTAATAAAAAATAACATAATATCTTTTATTTGTCGAATATTTTCTTCATAAAAATGAGCCACACTCCCTCGGGACTATGGCTCATTTTTATGTTAACTAAATTAATGCATTCTTCCAGTCTTCTTCCTTAAAGCCTGGAATAACAGTATCCTCCGTTATCAGAAGTGGCCTTTTCACAAGCATTCCATCCGATGACAGAATTTTATACATCTCATCCTCACTCATATCCGGAAGCTTCTTGGAAAGCTCCATTTCTCTGTAAAGCTGTCCACTGGTATTAAAAAATCGCTTTAATAGCAGCCCGCTCTTCTTATGAAGCTCTCGCAATGTCTTTTCATCCGGATGATCTTCCTTAATATCTATCATCTCATACTTTATCTTGTTATCATCAAGCCACTTCAAGGCCTTCTTACAAGTAGTACATCTCGCATAACAGTAAACCTTAGTCATATCACACCTCCGTTATCTTCCTTAAATGTTACCATCAGTTAATTACCGCTCTTTTGTATACTTCGATGTCATGCCCTAATAATTCCACAATCCTCAGCTCATCAACGGCATCATAGAAAGCGTTATGTGTTTCTGAATATCCTCCGGAAATCATATTCAAAATACTTTCCACCCCATACCCGCTCTTCAATCTCCCTGTTTTGCAACACGGAGCATCCTCAGGTATAAATGCATTATATTGTCTGTAAGCCGCTATCTTCATAATATCAACCCACACAAATGCCTCTAATTCCGGCAAATGCTTGTAATCGAAATTCGCATTATAAGCAAATAAAACTTTCACTGATTCATTTTTAAGCAGCTTCTTAATATCCTCAAGAGCTCCCGCTCTAGACATTACAACTGTTTTTTCTTTAGGTGCATCCGCAATCGTATTTGAAAACATCCCTCCTGTTTTATACTCAGGAGAAATAATATAATACTTAGAATTCAATTCTTTCTTTGTCTCGCCATCAGCAATAACTATCCCAATAGACATTACTTCATCCGTCCAGGTTGTTTCTGTATCAATAACAGCAAATTTCATATATCTGGCCTCATTTGTACTAAGTTATTTTCCTTTTGAACATCCATTATTGTTAAACCCCTTTTACATAATTTATCAGCATGTTCTGCATAATTTCTCATCGTTTAATGTAAATTCACCTTGCAGCTTCCTCAAATAAAGCCAGATATTCCTTTATCTGTTTTTTCATGGAATTTGATACTTCATCTAATGAAACATATAATGGGGCCTTTAGTGCTAAATATTCTCCATCTACCAGCTCACTTGGTACCACCGATATTGCTTTTTTACAATCTTCATCAAAAATCCATTTATTGTTTATTAATTTACAAAATCTGATCCAATATGGAGTAATACAGGAATTAAGATTCTTCCAATTTCTAGTATTCATAGATAATGAAATACAAAAGTCATTCATTTTAAAATATCTTGTATAACCAGTTTTTTGAGGTGTCGCCTTTAACCCGGTTGTATCTATCGATATATCATTGTCAGCCCTTAATGAATCCAATATATAATCCATCAAAACCGCATGTCTCTCGTATTTTATTGCATTATCTATCCCAAAGTCCCCGTCAATAAATGGTTCAAACGCTTCACTTTCAATCTGTTCACAAAAACCTTTAAGCTGCCCTACATCCATCAGGTTTAAATTGTTTTTATGTGCTGCTTCCTCTAATTTTATTATTATATCTGTCCAGGATGTTATACCAACTCTGACTCCATCAATATCTATGCATGACTCTGAAATTTCAGTAAAAGTAAAATTACCTTTTATCCTCTCATTTACTTCATTCCATAAACTGATTTTACGATTAATTGGACATATAAAGATGAGTCCTATTCCTTTATTTTTTATTAGTCTTTTTATATATGTGTTAGGTTGATTTTTAGTAAGTGTAGCAAAAAACTTAGATTCACAAAGTATTTTCTCATCACCATGCGAATCAAATCCAGACATATCTGGTCTTTCCTTTTCTTCGCCCTTTCCCGTAACCTGACACTCAAACTTAAATGTTTTTTCAATCGGAACACACCAAACCTCTGATAAATGCTTTACAAAGGCACTACTGAATGTATCATTGCTTGAAATAATGAATTGAAGCGATGTTGTAGCAACATCCTCCTGTGAACCTTTGAAATATGGATATAATTGCGCTAGTAAAGATATTCCCATATACTCCTCCAATCATAGCGTTTCATATTCAAAAACGAAATAATATTTCTTTTTATTTCAAAATATACTCTCGATGATATTTCATATATTTTCGTTTTTTCTCACTTAAATATAGCTTAGGAATGTCAAACAATTTCCCACAAGCTCTTATAAAAATGATTATAATCAGCTATATGTGTCATAAATCTCCCTTTACTAGGGTTTCCAGCTTCTCTACGTCCTCCTGCTTATCTAATACGTGCATTCTTGCATGACAATTAGGACAAAGAGATACAGTATTATTAGTACTGTCTTCTCCTCCACGAGATAACCATATTACATGATGTACTTCGAGATACGGATTGCCATTTTTATCATTAAATGGAGCTGGTAACTTACATAATTGACATATTCCATTAGCGCGATTCCTGGTTTCTCTAACCACCTCTGCACTTCTTTTAAATGCATCTACTAATATCTTTTTTCGTCCACCTGTACCAGATACATCTTTCTGTAAATATTCTTCAATGCTTTGCTCAATCTGAACACTTTGCTCACGATCTGGTTTCCAGTTAATAAACCGGTCTTGCTGAATAATCCAAACAAAAGAATGGGCATCAATTAATCTTAGGATTCCTTTTATATTTAGTGTCTCCTCTATTAATTCACGAATATCATTTATTATATTTATAAATCCTTTATAGTTATCCCAACTGCATTTACGTGACGTAGAAAAATCAATCCCTAATAATTCAAATCCCTTATCAAAATGACCAGTACTAATTGGAAGAAAACAAGTATCATTTTTTATAAAGAATAAAAATGCGATGGTATCATATTTAGCACCAAAAATATCCACTGCTTTATTAAATGCATCCTCTTCACTACATAATGGGTTGCAATAAATATCAAATAATACTCTCTCTGCATTTTCTTGATAATTCTTATGATCCCTATTAAGCCTGTTATTAAAATCAATTTGCTGATTTACATTTACTAAATTATCAGCCTTACTCATAGCCCTTTTAGCACATTCAGCTATCTTCCCTGTTCCAATCCAAGTCTCATTCCATTTTTGAAAATCAAGCAGATTTCTAGCCTCTTCTGCAACCCTTGTTTTATAACCTTCTTCCCTTCCAAGAAATCCAGAACTATCTCGAAAGCTGATACATTCCGATTGCCCATCAATATACTGCACATATGAAGAAAAACGACACAGCTGACTAATCAGTTTTTCTCTATTTATTATATTGTATGATTTATCTATGATGATATTATCGTTTTCTGTTTTTATATATAATCCATATTGAGTGTCTATTCCTTCAGCCCTAAACAATTTTTTCAATACTTCAATAATGTTTTTTTCTTTAATAAAAAAAGCAAATTTATTCTTTTTTGCTCTAGGATTAGCCTTATTTTTTTGATATACTAACTGGTCATTTAATAATTCTTCATATAGTTGATATCCCTTGGATTCTTCATAAATATAAACTCTTACTTCTGCTTCTTCTCTATAATAGATTTCTATACTTCTTTCCAACTTTACGAAAGTATACTGTAACTGTTTATTTTTCTTATAATGATCACTATGCGGTACTGATAGAGAATCTAATAATTCTATCACTATGTTATGAATTCTTTTTACTACATCATTATCCATATACTTTTTTCCCTTCTTTTATCAATGCATTTTAATTAATCTAAATACCGCAATTTCTACAATAAGCTCTTTTAATTAAATGATCTGGTATTGTTTCCCATTCAAATCCACAGCTTTTACACTTTACTCTTGCTTTTTCTTTAGCAAGACGATATGAAATATATTGTAAGTTATTGTTAGATTTTTCATCTAATTTTTGTTGTGCCTTATAAAATCTCTTCATAATCTTATCAACTTGATTATTCTTATTCTGAAATCCATCTCTTATTCCACACACTGGACAAATAACGTGTCTCATCACTGTACTGTAACTTGTACTCCATTCATTTTCACATCTTTTACACTTTAATCGAACAGGTTTTTTTGCCCCATCATATTTTATTAGTTTAATTGTGTCCGTATCAATTTTTTCTTTGGCTTTCTCAAAAAGCATCTTCTTAGCATCAACATATTCTACCTTTTTAAAAGACACTTCATATATGGTATAGTTAATTCTATTTTGTGACACCTCTGCTTTCTTCATAAGTACAAAGCACCTTCTACCATTTGCTTCATAATATAATTGCTGTGAATGATAATCTATAGATTCATATGATGCGCTTTTTATTTCTAAAATTGCTTCATCCGTTGATAAATCACATAAAGCTAAAATTTTTTTGTCCGGATAACTAACCATCTCTTGAGATTTAATCTGTTTTTCCTTAAATATATCCGCCTTAATAAAACTAATTAATGGTTGAAACTGTTTTTGCATTTCATGAATACTATTATTAATTCTTTGTACGTATTTTTCATCTTCTTTTTTTGTTTCTGTTACCGATCCATCTGCATTAAATAATAATGGCATTACCGGCCTAATTTTAGGTAACTCACCTATATAATTTAGCTTACTTTTATTTCTAATAAGAATTTCTCTAGAATCAATCTTTTGAACCTTTAACTCAGAATTAATCAAATGCTCCAAAATTAATCCATCACCGTTATTTCCTAACTTAAAAATATTATCTCCAGATATTTCTATTGAAAAAACTTCTTTTTTATCACAAATAAATTTCAATAATTCTTTTTGATAATATTTCATATTATTATAATTTAAAAAGCTTGCTGGAACAAAATACTCATCATTAAATTCAAAAACTTTATTACCAGTAATAATTAAATGGTGACCATTTAATGCTTCGTATAATTTCCATTCAATTATACAATCATTGATTCCAGAATGAACTTTAGTAATATTTTCAATTCCATATAAAGTTGCTAAATAATCCTTTGTTATATTACCCTCTGCAAAACGAGATGATATTATTTCATGTTTAAAATTGTAAAAAGAAAAAAAATCTATTCCAACTAAATTATGTCTCTTAAAGTATTTATTGATAAATCTTTCATCCAAACTACCATAAGTCAAAATAATTCTGGTTTTAAGTTCAAATTTCTCAATAATAGTATTAACTTCTTCTTGTGTTAGCGGCCTCAATCCGTCAAGGTCCTCAGTTTTTATTCCATTAATACTAGTTGTTTTTACTTCATCATTTAATTCTAAAGGCATCAATCTATCATAGATTTCTTCTGTATCCGGTTTATATATAGATATAGACAGTAGATCATCTCTAATAGCTGATAAGCCATTCGTTTCAACATCAAGAACAACATATTTAGTCGCATCTACATTACCATTATTTTTCATCATTTCTTACTCTTATTTTCAAATCTTTCATTCTTTTAATCTTTATCCAGTTAGTATTAATCGATCATTAATTCATAATAATCATCACCTTTAAGTAACAGCAATTGTAACTTGCCATAGATTTCCCAATTTGCTTCCCCGTGTTCTTTTATATACTGTAGTATATAATCGATATCAGCTTGAGATATTTCTTTATCAATTAAACCAGATACATTAGAAATCATATTATTACACTGTTCTAAAGTTGCATTGTCCATATATAACCTAGAAACCACTTCCGAATCTTTCTTTATGATTATAATATCTACTTTAGCACCACCATAAGAATCCTAACCCCATAGATATTCTTCATGCTTACAACAGAAAACTGTATTGGGGTGATTTCGAAGTAGTTGATAACAATTTTTTACCATATATCAAAAGTCTCTCTGTAATAATCAGCAGAGAGACTTTTATTGTTATTATAGAAATCTTATTTTTTCTTATCCCACTTAATCTCTTCCGCTACCATCATGAGTCCCATATCACTGATTTTGCACTATTCCATTGTTATAATTTCCTGCTCTATTTTTATATTTTCTTTTATCATATAATTCAGGATATCTACAAAACAACCTCTTTCTATCAGGTTTTCAGCCAGGCTTTTGTCTCTTTCAGTAAGTGTTTTTTTATAAGTTCTATACTTGATCATAGTTTTTATATCCATATATAATGAATTTATACTAATCCCAGTTGAATCAATTAGGTTTTGTAATATACAAAAACCATCTGGATCCAAATCACCAAAGTGATAAAACTGCAGATTGAGATTTTCTGAATTGATGTTTTTAAGAATATCCCTCACACCTCTACCAGAGTATCCCCCAGTATAAATAAAAACTGTATTCTCTCTTTCTATCCTATGAAATGTAGTCAGATTCTCCACCGTAATTATGTTTTTGGCATTAACAGATATTTTCTTTACCTCTTTTATCAAACTCATTGAAAGTGCTATAGGAAAACCTGACTTTGCTTCTATTACTTTATCATCAGAATATTTGATAGAAAAATCTCCATTAATATATACATATGCTGGGTTCTGGTATATTCCATATCTTTCAAGAAGCAAATGCTCTTTTTCTGTATCTGAATGAATACCATTATCAAAATCATCAACCTTATCAGCAACTTTCAGGTACTCATATAATAACCTACATACCTTGCTTCTATATTTGTTTTCAAATGTTTTACTATTTTTAAACAGTAATATAGATAATTCTCTTTCAAGTAATTCATCTTTGTTATTCATTATTTTATCCACAATATCAAAGATTATTTTTGTTTCCTCAAGAGAATATCTGCTCTTTTTCCCACCTCTCAACTTTTCTATTTCTTGTTTACTATACCACTCAGAGAAATCCTTCTGTCCCAAGTGCCTTTTAAAGAAACTAATTTCTTCAGATTGTATTTCTTTTTTTTCTTTTACTCCAATCATTTTTCTTATAAGATCAACTTTACTAATATTCAAATAGATCTTATCAATCACATCAGAGTTTTTTTTCAGTTTAATGTCAACCACATTTTCAGTCTGAAGTTCTTTTAATTCATTCTCAAAATCACCAACTTCGTCTACATCTGCAAAATCACTATAATAATTCTTAAAAAACTCTGATGGTTTTACATAAAAGTTTTGACTTACCCTATTTAATTCTGCATAGGTTTTACTTCCCTCATACTTTTGTATAAGTTTTTCTAATATTTTCTTCTGATTAGAACTCAACTTCATTCTTAATTTTATCCTTCATTACTTTTAAAAATGACACTTCCATCAACTACTTTTGTATACCTACCGGAGTTAATTAAACTAACTGTTGAAGTGATATGCTCACCAATACTTCCTATTTTTTCAGGTGGAGCAGCATATATTACCTGAAAATGATTATCCTCTAGATACTTAACCATCTGCTCTATTCTTTCCCTGGAAAGTGCAGAGAACGCCTCATCTATAAATGCAAGCCTTTCACAACATTTTTCATGATAAAATTGCATAAGGCTAGCAGCTAGTATAATAAAATATGGAGTCTGTTTTTCTCCGTTGCTCGCCGAGCCTTGTTTCTTGGATAAATTGGCTTCAATTGTATTATCTCCCTGTTTACTGGTTATTATCATATCATAAGTAAAATACTTTCTATAATCAGTATACTCTTCTTCATCTTCCTCCATGAGAATAATATCCATATACTCTTTTATATATTGCTCCATTTCTTCGTCATCACGATTAGAGTTCATATAATTTTCAGGGTTATCAAAATAATCCTTCAGTTTTCTCTTTATCTTAAAGAAAACTACTCTGTCACTTTTTTCTGTTTTAATAAATTTGTAAGTATCGTTGCCAAATGGAAGCTTCTTCAACTCTGCATTTATTATATTCATCTCCTCTTCTGCTTTTTGAATATTCTCATTGATTTCTCCAACAAAGTCTATCATAAATGCACTTTCCAATTCCTTCGCCTTCTTATCAAGCTGTGTCTTTGCTTCCTCTATTTTAACATTTGCCGTATTCTTATATTCACTTCTGTAGAATGGAATAAACGACGGCCCTCTTTTGGAAACATCCAGTCCAACAATATGGCAATATTCTATCTGAACATTTTCCATATTTTCACATGCCCGTCTCATATCATTTTCAACCGAATTAAGATTCTTATATGATACAGCTTCCCCATCTTCTTTACGAAGCTTTTTATACTCCTGTTCAACACGAGTTCTGAGTTCCGTCTTGTCCCTTATCGACTCCTCAAAATCAGAAATATAATTCTTAAGACTGAATTCATGATTTTTTAATTCATCTTTACATTTCTTAATTTCATTTTCTGAGGAACCTACTCTAGAACTATTATTATTTATTTTCTTATTTATTTCATCTAATTCCCTCTGAGCAGCCTGTTGTTCCTTAAGAGCCGCTTCAAAAGAAGGATCATTCTTTATGCTATTAATTTTATCAACAAGAGCATTCTTTCTTTCATATAGCTCCTCTTGTCTTGCAGGAGCTGTCATATCATATTCCTGACCTATAATAAGTAATATCTTCTTAATTCTATCTCTTTTTGTTTCGGCAACTTCATTTTCGCTATTATTTTTCTTTATTCTTTCTTCTATTGTATTAAGCTTCTTCTCATTTACCTTCAACTGATCAGTTATAGCAGTTTTTCCCATATATGGAACAGTATTTCTCATATCCATCAGCCTTACAGCATAGCTTTTTGCCAGCATACCATCACGGGTCATACCACCTTTAGGATAGTTATTTAATTCTTCAAGACTTTCACATAAATGTATACCATTTAAAAGATAGTTTATATACTTTCTTGCATCTAAATTTGGAACTACAAGTAATGAAGCTGCTGAGCCTGGAGTCACATCTGAATCCGGCAGTTTATTTGTCATAGCTACGGTCGCATTATAGATTTTTTTATTTCTTAATATCTTCATTGCCTCGTAGGCATATTTAGAATCCACGATAATGAAAAATCTCTTATTACCCAAAAATGTTTCAACTGCCTTTTGCCACCTGAGATCCTTAACTTCCGAAACCAGTTCAGCAAGAAACCTTACTTCTACGTCCCTGCCAACTTGAATTCCATTCTTCTTAAATTCTTCTATAAGTATTTCCTTTGCCTTAACAGCATCTATAGGATACGTAATTATCTCATTCTTTAATTCACGTATTATTTGTGAAACTTCTGACTTCTCCTCATCTAATTTCTTTGCTTCATCCTCTAAATGAACACAATCTTTATTCAATTCGTTATCACATTTATCTACAGCTTTGCGAAGGTTATTTAATGCATTTATTGCCTTTTCTGTATCAGTCTTTGCAACATCTATTTGCATTAACGCATCCTCTTCTGAAGTATCTAAAGAGATTATATTTTTTATTCTACTAAAGCTATCTTTTAATTGCTTTAGCTTTACTATCTCATCTTCAACCTTAGCTATCTCATTCTTATATTCCTGAATCTGTTTTTCGTATACTTCGAGTAATTTTTTCATATCGGTATATATACTGTTATTAACTGATGCCGAATACCTTTCAATAGCCAGCCTTTGTTCTTTTTCCAATTGCTTTTTTTCTATATTCAACTCTTTTATTTTAAGTGATTGATATTCAATCTTCTTATTACACTTATCTATACTCTCCTCAGTTACAGGTATGTGCTGATAAGAATATACCAACTTCCTTATTTCACAAATATCTCGTTTCTTTTCATAGACAGAAGTTTTTTCTTCCAACTCTTCAAGTTTTTTCTTACCCTCTTCAAGCTCATTATAAATTCTTCTTATTTCCTCAAACTGTGTCTTCTGCTCCTTTATCTCTGAAAGCGATGTTATCTTCCCAGGATCAAGAACTGCTTCTCTAATAAATTTATCTATATCTCTTTCAGGCTTGAATGCCATCATTTTTACAAGCTTTGATCTATATTTTGCAACATTACATCTGAGTCCCAGGGAACGAAGTAACTGCTCTGTTCCTTTTTCTTCACCTTTAAAATCCTTACCCTTAATTCTTCTTCCTTTATAAAGAAGATTACTCTTACTATGGGTATAATATTTTCCTTCCTTAACATAGCTGAATTCAAAATCTTCCAATCGCGAATCCTTCATTATGAACCAGGCTCCAGTCTTCACATCTTGTTCGTTCATAGATTCAATACATACCCCACCTGTTATATATGTTTTCTCAATTGGTGACCAGAATTCCATTACTATATATGACGTTACCGCCCCTGTTCTAAGATATCTGTATTCTCCCTCACTCTTAGTATCACCTCTCACATATGACTTTACAGTCCTGTCCTTATCTCCAGCTGCAATATTAAATCTATTATTTCCGGTAAGAAGATAAGTCATAGCATCAAGAATCGTACTTTTTCCTGTTCCATTAACTCCTGTTATTAAGGTTGAACCTCCCAAATGAAATGTTACATCCTGAAATTTCGACCAATTTATCAATCTGATTCTTGTAGCAGTCTTTCTATCAAGAACATTTGTATGATCATTCATATGTGTCATCAAAATCTTCTCCATCCTCATTTTCTAAATCTATATCTTTTTTCTGTAAATCCTTAGTAAACATCCTTTCCTCAGCCTGTTTGGCAAACCGATGAAACTCTTCTGTTTTCAGAGCAAATTGAATCGAAGGGAATATTTTAATTTTTGCATCTGCATCACCCAATTTTCCATTCATTTCTATAATGCTATATCTTTCAAGTTTTTTTATTGATTCCGATAGATCACCCTTTTTATCAAACCTATCCTGAACCTTATATTTTTCAAACTGAAACCTTAAATCTGTAATTGATATTATTATAGATTCTGCCAGACTTCCACGTCTGACCCTGTCAGAGTATATTGTAAATAGAATACATAACACTATGCTATCAGCAAGAGACAGATTACACCTATTAATCTGCATCTTTGATGATTCTCCTGCGCTTACAGTATTCTGCAGCATAATAACCTTATTATCCCTATCAACAAGAACGTCATATCCTATTGGGCTTAAATATCTGCTAAAAACATCAGAATGTTTAGAAACAAAAAAGTATTCTTTTTTTTCTTCCTCATTCTTTTCATATACGATAAATGTCTTCTTAAGCAAAACTCGGATACACTTTTGAAACATCATTTTCTCACCAGATGTAAGTAAATCCCATTCACTTTCAAAACCTGCTATATCCATTTTCTACTTCCTTTTCAAATTAAACTTTCTTATGAGCATTTGCTCTGTTTCTATATACCCCTCTTCAGGCTCCACCACATATCCATTTTCCTGAGCATATACTATGGATGAAAGCATTTTTAATAGCTGTATTTTATCTTCTATAGGAAAATCATCAGCATTTATTTTAAGTCTCTCTCCCATTAACCTGCTTACATATTCTGACATCTTATCCTTTGCATAAATATCTTCCAATTCTTTTTCAAATGCATCCTTAGTTCTTTTGATATCCGCCTCAGAAAGTTCCACCAACTCCTGCGCGCCGTTCTCTCTTATAGTCTGACTCCTTCTCGGGTAAGATATTGAGGATAGATCAATGAACTGATTCTCATCCAATGCAAAAAGTGTTTGTATATTATCAGATACATTTTCATTTATATCCAAATAATCTATTTCTTCACCAAGAAGCATTAAGGTTCTCTCTATATCACCTCTGATATTTTTTTCCTTGTTTCTTATAAATCTAGCTCGTCCGACTGCAACCTGAAGATAAACATTTATTTTATGTTTTATATCTGACATTATCCTATCATAGTCTCCATCTAGAAATCTAATAGCATTGTCAATCATATCCTCAATATATTCTTCAGCCTTATCTTCCGGAATCTTTTCTTCTTTTCTACAACACAAAATCAGTTTTTCTCTTATTTCCTCTGTTTTAAGAGAATTAAGTCTCTGTAAAATCACCCTTCTGAATGTCCTGATATTCTGCCTTTTTGTGAGACGTGCATATTCCTTAATAAAATCTCCATTAAAATAATCCAAGAGGTTTTCAGTAAGACTTTCAAATGTTTCTTCATGAATCATTCGCTCTATTATCTTTTTAATAAATGTTGCCAAAGTCTTCAAATCCTTTGACAACCCCTTGGCATTTTTGTATACATTTTTAAGAACATCAACATATATATCTTCATATTGATCAGTATTGACCAAAGTATTATATATATTGTAAATGTAACTCGAAAATTCAACCGTTTCCGGTTTTTCCAGTTTTTCTAATAATTCTGCCAGCGTTATTCCCTGCTCAGTCATTATTATATTTCTTCCATATGTTGCATCATCTATTTCTTCATCAAGCCACCCCACCTCACTTGACGACAACTTACGTATTATTTGGGAGGCGAGTTCTAAGTAAGACGATTGCAGAGTTTTCTCAGCATAGCCATCCTGTTTTAGAGACTGCTCATCTATTTCTTCTATCGTCTCTATATGATTATCCATAAGATAGCCTGCAATGGCATCACGAATTCTTTCCCTTTCCATTTTAAATGTAATTTCTCTATCATATTCTGCGTAAATAACCTGAAGGCAGTCTGCATATACCCTGTTATTACTTCCACTTGATAGAGGGTTAAAAAAACCTATTGGAATGATGTTAAAAATGTTCATATCATTAATCCCCTATGGCTAAATGGACCTTGGGGACAGTCCCCCCAGGTCCATTTTTATGTTAACTTATTGAATTTTCTTAATAAACCTCAACTGCTCTTTCTCGCTCCCGTATCCATTGTTCCTGTAAAACAAATGGGCCTCTTTTCTAGTAATTCCTGAATTAAGTCTCATCATGGAGATGCCACCTGCCATAGCCCATTTTTCAGCTTCATGAAGGAGTTTTTTTCCAACGCCTTTTCTTCGATATTCCTTAGCTACAGCAAGTCCAAGCACATTACACATGCTTTCCGCATAAAGAACCTCATACCGCTCAACATGAATAAATCCAACCACCTTGCCATCAATTACCCCCACAAGAACGCACTCCCTTGCAGGATCTAATTCTTCTAACCTTTTCTTTAAAAGGTCCTTATCGCAAATGTAACCTAGATCAATTTCACATATTTTATGAATTTCTTCAAAATCATCAACAACCGCTTCACGTATCATTTCTCATCCCCCACATTTCTTAAAATCCTCACTAACATTTTTTTCATTCAGCTGACTTTACCCATTCAGCAGCAAGATATAGCGGCACATTTACCATCCAATCCTGCTCTCTATATTTCGCCATAGAAAACCTTACTGGTTTAAGTTTATCATTGCTTTCATAAATAGTTCTTAAACTTTTTGATTTTAGATTTTCCTCAGCTTTAACTTCTATCGGATAAACATTATAATTCTGGATCAAAAAATCAAGTTCAAGCGTTGCTCTATCCTTAGAATAATAATAAACTTTCTTACCCAGACATTTTAATTCCTGCAATACATACTGTTCTGTAAATGCTCCCTTGTACTCAACAAAAGCATTATTATTTATCAACACATCTCTTGAATCCACGTCAGACATTGCACCTAACAGACCAAGATCAACTAAGAATAACTTAAATGTATCAAATTCTTCATAAAATTTAAGAGGTTTTTCAACCTTTGATACTCTTAATACTTTATAAACAAGACCTGCATCAACTAACCACTGAATTGCCTTTTCAAATTCTTTAGCTCTTGCCCCTTTTTTTAGAACACTATAAATAAATTTTTTATTCTCTTTTGCTAATTGACCTGGAATAGAATCCCAAACCATATTTACCTTTGGTAAAATTTCAGATGGAACATGCTTAGAAAAATCCCGTCTATAATCTGCCAATATTTGATTTTGAATATTTCTTACTTCAAACACATCTTTATTTTCAATATATGCCTTAACAACTGCAGGCATGCCGCCAACATAATAATATTGGCGTAATAAATCCGTAAATAAAGCATCAAATGAAGAAAGTTCATCCCATCTATGGCTTTCAATATTTGAAATAATAATATCCTTACCAAGAGCCATCAAAAACTCCTTAAATGACAATGGATATAGATTTATTTCATCCACTTTTCCAACCGGAAATCCTGTGCCTTCATGCATCCCTATTCCTAATAAACTACCTGCTACTGCCAAATGATACTCAGGCGCATTTTCACAAAAATATTTTAAGGCTGTTAATCCCGCAGGAACTACCTGGATTTCATCCAAAATGATCAAAGTTGTTTCTGGTTTTATTGGCTCCCCAGATAAAATTGATAAACTACGTATTAATCTCTCTGTATTAAAATCAGAAAAAATTGTATTTATTTCTTTTGTTTCATCACAGTTTATATATGCCACATTTGAATATTCTTTAGAACCAAATTCTTTAAGTATCCATGTTTTTCCAACCTGTCGTGCGCCATTAAGTATAAGTGGTTTTCTATCTGATTTATTTTTCCATTCTAACAAACTATCATAAACTAAACGTTTCATAGTATCAATCCCACCTTTCTAATGACTATTATACACTTTTGCAAAGGAAATTTCCATGTATCATTACATTTTTGCAAAGGAAAATCCGGCAGTCCGTTACACTTTTGCAAACGAAAATTTTGCTTCATGATACATAAAATCTTCTTTTTCTCCGAACATCTCTGCAATAATAATCGTATCTCTGTCTATATAATAAAATAAATGATTATGATTAACAAAAATCACTCTAAAGTCAGTATCAAAGTCAAATTTGGCGGATAAATCCACACCCAAATCCGGATTCATCTGATGATGTCTTTCTCTATTGGTAATCGTTTTTATCGCCGTTTTTGCTAATTCTTTGCCATACTGCTCAGTTAAATATTGTTTCAAAGTCTTTAACTTCCGACGAACAATCTGAGAATATTACAACTTGTAATTCATATTACAATCCAAGCTCCTTCTCAAGATCATCGGCAGAAATAGTACCTTCTTCTCTCACAGACACTTTCGCCTCTGCTGATTTAGTCATAAGCTGTAAAAGTGCTTTTTTGTTTATCAAGTTCTGCTATATCAACTAAAGCGCAGGTTCCATGTCCATTCTTTGTAAAATATACTCTGTTTCCATAAGCTACTTCGTTAACAATAGTTGTATAATTCTTTAATGCCGAACCCGGTTTTATATTTGGCATAAGCTCACCTTCTTTCCTTGTTATAGGAATATACTATCATGCCATCATTATTCCACAATAATTTTCCCATAAATTTACCCCTAAATTCACACCATATTTTTGTACTCTCGAGCAAGCATTCGCCGCATCGTTGCAAACGAAAATGGACCAAGGTCATCATTTCATGCCCCGTGGTCCATTTTCCACCCTTAGTAAATTTTTATATCAACCTTATCAAAAAGTTTCATTCATTTAAAAATGAAATTCATCTTCTCTTTCCAAAAGCTGTGCCCATCTTGCTGAAATCAGTTTTGCATATGCAATGCTTGATAATCCATAGTTCCCCAGGGCATACGCATCATTAAACTCAACTAACAAAGTTCTTCCATCCCTTGTATAACATATATCCATACTGCAGGATGCCGGTCTATCCTCCCACTGCTTAAATGCCTCTAACATTTTCTTTACTACATTTTCGTCATAATGATAAAGATAACTCTGTCTCTCCCTATCGAGCATCAGGCCGTAAGGTCTTAAATCAATCAACTTGTCATATAAAATAAACCCTCTCCACTCAGCAAGAATATCCAATGGTTCTGAAACGATCACCTCGTAGTTGTCAGTACCATTTCCGCAACCCCTTAAATCTGAAATGCTGGCAATGATTTTTCCCGTAAATGCCTTATCGCGTACAGGCTTTACAAAATAACCCGCTGACCATTTTTCTTCGTTAGATGCAATACTGTCAATTGTATCCCGCCACATGTTCCTTCCCAGAAACATTTTCATATTTTCCGGATAGTCTGGTATATAAGGAACAACACCAAATTTTTCAAAAATGGTATTGCATTGATCAATATAATCCAAAACAATATCAGCTCTTTCTACCCTGTCATATATCTCGTCAATTGTATGATATGGTATTATTTCCGCCCCTAATTCACGAAACCCATACATCGCGTTAGCAATGTTGGGACTATGCGGAATTTCCATGTTCATACCTCTATCAAATTTTGTCTTAAGCCATATTCGTCCCATAAGTTTTATTCCTGTAATATTTTAATAATCTATATATTTTTTATACCAAGATGGCTGATTATTTGATATTAAGTATTTTTTTCCATTTTTGTAAATAGCAAATCTTCTAAATTCTTCTGTATTATCATACATTACAAGAAGATCAATCATGTCCATGCATTTTTTAATTCCTTTAAAACTTTCTAAGTACCTTCTTTCAATATCTTTCTCCGGAATTCCATGTCCACCATGTTTTACTCTATAAGCCACCCTGTTTTTTGCGATTTCTACAGAATCGAGACCCACATAGTGTATCTCAACAATATATCCTAATTCTTTTGCTTTAAGAATATTATTAAAAATAGATTTACCACATAATGTTGTTTCTTGATTAAAAGTTTCTCCAGCTTCAAAAAAAGAACTAATCATTTTTATAGCCATTTTACTTGCTTCTAATGAATCCACCGTATTTTGCCAATTACCAATCCTCTTGACAATTTCATCAGAATTAACTCTTTTCATACCTTTGAAGGCTTCATTAGTATTATAGAGAGTAGATTTTCCAGCTCCATTTACTCCAGCAAATAAGATATATTTTTTCATTAAAAGAGATTCCCTTCAATTACCTTTCTTTGTTTTTGTTGAAGCAAAAAATCTCCAACCATCTGGTAAAATCTTTTTTCTTCCTCATCATCAGCTTCCATAATTATTTGTAACGTATCGTCCGGATTTAATTTTTTAATCTCATTATAAATCTCAGTAAACTTTTTTACATCACACATGTTTTTTACCTCTTCTGTAACCTATATACTATAATAGTGAACTACTTTTTCCGCCCACTAGTTCAATTTTGCAATTTTCTAAACCATTTTATTATATCATACTGTTTATTTTTCTGCTAAATCTCCTTAAAAAACCTCAACTGCTCATTCGAACTCACGTCTCCTGTGCTCCCCTAATCCCCTCATAAAATTGCTACGCCTACGTTTTTTGTGACGCACTCTCGAGCAAGCATTCGCCGCATCATTCCAGTTATTTTGCCGCTGCTGTACTAGCAATAAACATTCCATAATCTTTAGGAATATGAAGAACGCTGTCACGCATATTCTTTTCAAGCACGCAACGAAGCGTCTCTCTCGGATAATCCTGAATATCCGAAAAACTTGGCAGCGAATAGAGATAGTCGATTAAGTCATCTACATTTGTTACGTCCAGCGAATCTTCATATAAGCGCTTTTCAACCACAGGGAAATATTTCTTCAGTGTATCTGCACCATTCTGCAATGTGAAATTATAATTATAGGCGCTGCTGATAGGAAACTCATCAAACATCAGCTCTACGTGCTCGCAAATTCCATTTTCGCCATAAGTAGCACAGTAGAAAGTACCATTTTGCTTAAGAACCCTGTGAACTTCCTTAAGTCCCCGTGAAAGATCCGGAACATGATAAAGCATCATATTTGCGATAACCACATCGAATTTTTTATCCGAAAATGGAATCTCCTGAATATCAACAATCTTATACTCAATCTTACCAGCCTTATCAACACATTTAAGCTTTTCCTTTGCAGCAAGTATCATACCTTCGGACAGATCTGAAAGAATCAGCTCAGAGCAACGATTGATAATATCCTCTTTTCCAAGCCACATTTCTCCGGTCCCACATCCAAGTTCAAGCACTGACATTCCTTCTTTAATTACATAATTAGAAAAGATCCAATTACCGAACCCCTGCTTATTTGTGGAATACTTTTGATGGATTGAAATCCTGGTATTCAATTTATCGGAAGTGCTGTATTGTTCTCTAACCGTTGTTTCATCGTTACTTATCATTTCTCATACCTCACATTTCTTAAAACCATTACACTTTCACAAACAAAAATGGACCATAGTCCCGGGGGCAGTGGTCCATTTTTATGTTAACCTACTGGATTTACATCATCTCTTACTTCTTTAAATTCAACTCTATACTTGCCATCGTAATCATCATCATGATCATCGCCATCATAATCATCGTCATCTTCACAGTAATCTATGTCCCAGCCATCCATAAACTCAAGCTCTAGAGAATCAAATAAGTCTTTTTTTACCTCTACCTCTTTATCTCCCCAAATGCCTGCAGTTATCTCAACTATTCCGTCAGTAGGGAAACTTATCTTCATGGATATAACAGCATCTGCAGGTTTAAAATAATACAGTGGATTATACTCAGCAAATTTCATCACTATATCCTGCTTTGCATCATCATCTATCTTTTCGCATGAAAGCTCTTTTCCTTCGCTGTTTACCAGCACGTATCTAAAGTTAAAAGTTTTATACTTTACATCATCCGGCTCGCATTTGATATTCGGATTTTTTTCTTTAATATGCAAAAAAAGTTCCTCTGTTTCAGACATTAAACCCTCTTTCCACATTTCCGCATCCGATAAGATATATTTATTTCCATCAGTTGCCACGGCCTCGACAATGTGCCTTGCATTTTTAGTTGGAGTTTCTTGATTAACAACCTTATTGTAGCCATAAATTCGATGTATCTCATCATATTTAAGCGCTACCTGGCCTTCATGACTTTTAGCGTCGCTGATAATACCAAGCACCATATTTTCTGTAAGATAGATCCTCAGACTATGAAGCCATATAGAACCTTCTTTATTTGCTTCTTCATCAATATCCTTCGCCGTAATATTGCCAAGCGATATAACCTTCCTCGAAGTTCTAACCTCATATAGTCCTCCAAAGAACGGAATCGCACTGATTATCCCTAAAATGACACCGGCAAGTCCAATTCCATGATAGAATACGCTAAAGAAATTAATCTTCACACAAATGATACATACATCACCGAAAATTTTATCCATACTGTAAACAGATACATTTTCGCCGATGATCTTCCCCGCTGCTGAAGAAATGCTTTGTCTTGCTTTA